>DATAQP010000020.1:0-5103 GCA_036264595.1 Allostellaceae bacterium | reverse complement strand
CAGCAGCTTGTTGGCATAGGCGGCATCGTGCCGTGCCTGCCAGAGCTTCTTGCGATCCTCGGGCAGCGTCGTCCAGGTGAAGTTGTTGCCGCCATGCTCGCTGGCGAGCGCCTGGACCATCTCGGCCTGCTCGGCGACGCTCGCATCGGTGCCGTGGAACTCCAGCCACAGCGTGTTGGCGACCGGCAGGTCGAGCTTGGAATGGAGGCAGATCGCCTTCATCTGCATGTCGTCGGCGAGCTCGATGCGCGCCACCGGAATGCCGCTCTGGATGGTCAGGATCACCGTGTTCACGGCATCCTCGATCCGCTCGAAGGTGCACATCGCCGAGGAGATCGCCTGCGGAATGCCGTAAAGCCGCAGCGTGATCTCGGTGATGATCCCGAGCGTTCCCTCCGAGCCGACGAAGAGCCGCGTCAAGTCGTAGCCGGCGGCCGATTTGCGCGCCCGCCGCCCGGTCTTGATGACCCGCCCGTCGGCCAGCACCACGGTCAGGGTCAGCACATTCTCGCGCATCGTGCCGTAGCGCACCGCATTGGTCCGCGAGGCTCTGGTCGCCGTCATGCCGCCGATCGAGGCGTCGGCGCCGGGATCGATCGGAAAGAACAGGCCGGTATCGCGCAGATGCTCGTTGAGCTGCTTGCGGGTGACGCCGGGCTGGACGGTGACGTCGAGATCCTCGACCGAGACGCGCAGCACCTTGTTCATCTGCATGAGGTCGATGCAGACGCCGCCGCTGAGCGCCGCCACTTGGCCTTCTAGCGAGGTTCCGGTGCCGTAGGCGATGACCGGAACCTTGTGGGCGGCGCATAATTTGACCGTCTCGGCGACCTCCTCGGTCGAGCGGACGAAGACGACGGCATCAGGCGCATGGGCGGCATGGTAGGATTCGTCCTTGCCGTGCTGGGTGCGCACTGCGATCGCCGTCGACAGGCGGTCGCCGAAGCGCGCCCGCAACGCCTCGATGATGGCGGGGCCGATCGCTTCATTGCGCAGGACGCTGGCTGGCATGACGGACCTTTCGGCTGGAATCAGTGATTTGCCGCGAGGGTACTGCCTCGCGGCCCGGCCTTCAATGTCCATCCCCCGGAATGGTGCCGGAGCGAAAATTTCCGCCAGATCGCCCGCCGCGACCGATCGCGTCGCCGGGCTGGGCGCCGCCGCAGCATCCTTGCAAAATGATCGCCCGGCGCAGGCGGCGATTGTGCGCGGCGGCGGAGGGACTTAATTACCTATATGCTGGTTTTCCGGCCAAAGCCTTAAGGGAGGGGTTCTGCCATGGCGCTCGCAGCGGTCACCCTCGACGACAAATACACGGTCGAAAGCGGCCGCATCTTCCTGACCGGGACCCAGGCGCTGGTCCGCCTGCCGATGATGCAGCGGGCGCGCGACCTGGCATCCGGGCTCAATACCGCGTGTTTCATATCCGGCTATCGCGGTTCGCCCTTGGGCGGCTTCGACCAGGCGTTGTGGAGCGCGGGGCGCTTCCTCGACAAGAGCCATATCAAGTTCCAGCCCGGCGTCAACGAGGATCTCGGCGCCACCGCCGTCTGGGGCTCGCAGCAGGTCGGGCTCTTTCCCGGCGCCAAATACGACGGCGTCTTCGCAATGTGGTACGGCAAGGGGCCGGGGGTCGACCGCTCGGGCGACGTCTTCAAGCACGGCAATGCGGCCGGCACCGCGCCCAAGGGCGGCGTCCTCCTTCTCGCCGGCGACGACCATGCCTGCAAATCCTCGACCCTGCCGCACCAATCCGAATACGCCTTCATGGACGCCTCGATCCCGGTGCTCAACCCGGCCGGCGTCCAGGACATTCTCGATTTCGGCCTCTTCGGCTGGGCGATGTCGCGCTATTCCGGCTGCTGGATCGCCCTGAAGACCATCGCCGAGACGGTCGACAGCTCGGCCTCGGTCTATGTCGACCCCATGCGCGTCCAGCTCGTCATGCCTGATGATTTCGACATGCCGCCGGGCGGCCTCAACATCCGCTGGCCGGACGCGCCGCTCGAGCAGGAGTTCCGACTCCACAAATACAAGCTCTACGCCGCCCTCGCCTTCGCCCGCGCCAATAAGCTCGACAAGATCATGCTCGACAGTCCGAAGCCGCGCATCGGCATCGTCACGACGGGCAAATCCTATCTCGACGTTCGCCAGGCCTTCGACGATCTCGGAATCGACGAGGCGCATGCCGCCGAGATCGGCATCCGCCTCTACAAGGTCGGCATGAGCTGGCCGCTCGAGCGCGAGGGCATCCGCCATTTCGCCGAGGGGCTCGAGGAGATCCTCGTCATCGAGGAGAAGCGCGCCGTCATCGAGAACCAATTCAAGGAGCAGCTCTACAACTGGCGCGAGGACGTCCGCCCGCGCGTCGTCGGCAAGTTCGACGAGAACCGCAACTGGATCATGCCGTCGACCGGCGAGCTCACCCCGGCGCAGATTGCCCGCGTCATCGCCCAGCGCATCGGCCGTTTCTATACGTCGCCGCGCATCGAGGACCGGCTGAAATTCCTCGAAGCGAAGGAGCGTCAGCTCGCCAGCCACGAGATCAAGATCGAGCGTACGCCGCATTACTGCTCGGGCTGCCCGCACAACACCTCGACCAAGGTGCCGGAAGGCAGCCGCGCCGTCGCCGGCATCGGCTGCCATTACATGGCGGTGTGGATGGATCGCGCGACCGAGACCTTCACCCAGATGGGCGGCGAGGGCGTGCCGTGGATCGGCCAGGCGCCCTTCACCGAGACAAGGCATATCTTCGCCAATCTCGGCGACGGCACCTATTTCCACTCCGGCATCTTGGCGATCCGCGCCGCCATCGCGTCCGGCGTCAACATCACCTACAAGATCCTCTACAACGATGCGGTTGCGATGACCGGCGGGCAGCCGGTCGACGGCCAGCTCAGCGTGCAGCGGATCGCCCACCAGCTCGCCGCCGAGGGCGTAAGCCGCATCGTCGTCGTCAGCGACGAGCCGGACAAATACGGCGGCACCGGTTTTCCCGCCGATGTCGATATCTATCACCGCGACCGGCTCGACGAGATCCAGCGCGATCTGCGCGAGGTATCGGGCTGCACCATCCTGATCTACGACCAGACCTGCGCCGCCGAGAAGCGCCGCCGCCGCAAGCGCGGCAAGTTTCCCGACCCGCCGAAGCGCGTCTTCATCAACGAGGCGGTCTGCGAAGGCTGCGGCGATTGCTCGACCCAGTCGAACTGCCTCTCGGTGGTGCCGGTGGAGACCGAGTTCGGCCGCAAGCGGGCGATCGACCAGTCCTCGTGCAACAAGGATTATTCCTGCGTCAACGGCTTCTGCCCGAGCTTCGTCACCGTGCATGGCGGCGGCCTGCGCAAGCCGGACCGCGGCAAGGGGGATGCTTCGCGCTTCGCCGATCTGCCCGAGCCGGTCTTGCCGAGGATCGGCGAGCCCTATGGCATATTGGTCACCGGCGTTGGCGGCACCGGCGTGGTGACGATCGGCGCCCTCATTGGCATGGCGGCGCATCTCGAGGGCAAGGGCGTCGCGGTGCTCGACATGACCGGCCTCGCGCAGAAGGGCGGCGCCGTCTTCAGCCATGTCCGCCTCGCCAACCGGCCCGAGGACATCCATGCCGTGCGCATCGCCTCCGGCGACGCCGATCTCCTGATCGGCTGCGACATCGTCGTCGCCGCCAGCCCGGACGGTCTCGCCAAGCTGCGCAAGGGCAAGAGTGCAGCAATCGTCAACGCGCACGAGACGATCACCGGCGCCTTCACGCGCAATCCCGATCTGCTCTTTCCCGCCGGCGATCTGCGCAGCCTCATCGTCGAGGCGACCGGCACCGAATCAGCGGAATTCATCGACGCGACGCGGATTGCCACCGCGCTTCTCGGCGATTCGATCGCCACCAACCTCTTCATGCTCGGCTTCGCCTATCAGAAAGGGCTTGTCCCGGTGTCTGGCGCCGCCATCGATCGCGCCATCGAGCTCAACGGCGTCGCCGTGGCCTTCAACCGCGAGGCCTTCCTCTGGGGTCGCCTGGCGGCGCATCGCCGCGCCGAGGTCGAAGCCGCGGCGGCGCCGCGCCAACCGATCGCGGCCGAGACCCTGTCGACGACGCTCGACGAGGCGGTGGCGCGTCGCGTCGCCTTCCTGACGCGCTATCAGAACGCCGCCTATGCCGCGCGCTACGAGAGGCTGGTGCGCCAGGTCGAGACCGCCGAGCGCACCAAGGCGAAGGGCCAGGACGGCCTCGCCGACGCGGTTGCCCGCTCGCTCTTCAAGCTGATGGCCTACAAGGACGAGTACGAGGTCGCGCGGCTCTATACCGACGACGAGTTCAAGAAACTGCTCAACGCCCAGTTCGAGGGCGATTTCCGCCTCGAGTTCCACCTCGCGCCACCGCTCGTCGCCGAGCGCGACCAGCGCACCTTCCATCTCAAGAAGCGCGCCTATGGCGCATGGCTGATGGGTGCCTTCGCAATCCTCGCCAAGCTCAAGGGGCTGCGCGGCACGCCCTTCGATCTCTTCGGCTACAGCGAGGAGCGGCGGATCGAGCGCCGTCTGATCGGCGAGTGGGAGGCGCTAGTCGGCGAGCTGATCGCCGGGCTCACGCCGGCGAACCACGCCGTCGCGGTCGCCCTCGCCAAGCTGCCCGAGCGCATCCGCGGCTACGGCCATATCAAAGAGGCCAATCTCAAGAGGGCGAAGGTGGAGGAGGCGCGGCTCCTCGCGCAGTTCCGCGCCCCGCCGCACAGCGCCCTGGCAGCGGAGTAGCCGGCCGCCCCGGTTCCGCCTCAGCGCGGCGCGATCACCCCGAACTCGGCGAGCTTGGGGAGGCGCGGGCTCAGCGCGTCGAGCGCCTGCGCGAAGGCGACGCGATGGGCGTCGCGGCTGGTTGCCTTCACGCCCTTGGCGCTCAGCCAGCCCTGCCGCACGGCGACATAATCCCATGACCAGTCGAGCGCGCCTTCGCGCCCGGCCTCGGCAATCGCCAGCAGGGCGACGGCCTCGCCGCGCATGACAGGCACGGCGCTGCCGACCACCGGCGAGGCGAGCAGCAGATAGCGCTCGCTGCCGACCGGCTCGTGCAGGAGGTGGCGATTGAGCGCCAGCGGCACCGTCCATTCA
>DATAQP010000393.1:0-6567 GCA_036264595.1 Allostellaceae bacterium | reverse complement strand
CAATCAATCATCGCTCCGGAGGCCAGCAATAGATGAACCGTCGTACTTGCCTTGGCGCAATCGCCGCGCTGTTCGCTGGCGCGCTGGTGCTGACGGCATGCGGCAGCGATTACAAAGAGTACGAGGAGGCAAATGCCGTTTCGCCGGTGAATACGCCCGGCCCCGATTATCTGATCGGACCGGGCGACAATCTGCAGATCTTCGTCTGGCGCAATCCAGAGCTGACCTCGACCGTGCCGGTGCGGCCGGACGGACGCATCTCGGTACCGCTCGTCGAAGACATGCCGGCCGTCGGCAAGACTCCGACAATGCTGGCGCGCGACGTCGAGCAGGTGCTGAAGCAATATGTCCAGGAGCCGATCGTCAACGTCATCGTGACCGGTTTCGTCGGTCCCTTCGGGCAGCAGATCCGCGTCGTCGGCGAGGCCGCCAAACCGCAGGCGATCTCCTTCCGCGCCAACATGTCGCTGCTCGACGTCATGATCGATGTCGGCGGGCTGACGCGCTTCGCCGCCGGGAATCGCGCCGTCATCGTGCGCAAGGTCGACGGCAAGGACCAGGAGCAGCGCGTGCGCCTCGACGATCTGATCAAGGACGGCGATGTTTCGGCCAATGTGAGGATGCTGCCCGGCGACATCCTCATCATTCCGCAGAGTTACTTCTAGGGGACAATAGTGAGCGATTGCCGACGACGATCCGCCCCACCCGTCGCCGCGCTGAGCTCGGACCGCAAGAACGATGAGTGAGCTCTATCACCAATTCCTGCTCTACGCCGTCTCGCTCTGGCGCAAGCGCTGGTACGTTGTGCTCATCAGCTGGGGGCTATGCGTGCCGGGCTGGATCGGCATCATGACGCTGCATGACCGTTACGAGTCGCAATCGCGCGTCTACATCGATACCGACAGCCTGCTCTCGCCCTTGCTGCGCGGCATCTCGGTCGAGAGCAATGTCGGCCAGCAGGTCGATTTCATGCAGCGCACGCTGCTCAGCCGGCCGAACATCGAGCGGCTCATGCGTCTCGCCGATCTCGACCTGTTGGCAAAAAACCAGGCGGAGCGCGAGGCCGTGTTCAAGGACATCGCCAAGCGCGTTCAGATCGTCCAGAACCAGGGCAAGAATCTCTTCTCGATCAGCTTCTCCGATTCGTCGCCGGAGGTCGCCCAGCGCGTCGTCCAGTCGCTGCTCTCGATCTTCGTCGAAAGCAATGTCAGCGCCTCGCGCAGCGACATCGAGAAGGCGCGCCAGTTCCTCGACGTCCAAGTCGCGCAATACGAGAAGCAGCTGCACGACGCCGAGGAGCGCCTTGCCGATTACAAGAAGACCCACCTCGAAGTGCTGTCGCGGGCGTCCAACGGCGCCTCGTTCCAGCAAAGCCTTGAAACCGTGCGCAGCCAGCGCACCGAGCTGCAGGGTCAGCTCGACGAGGCCAAGAGCCGGCGCGCCTCGTTGCGCCAGCAGCTCGAGACCGTGCCGCAATTCCTCGCCATCGACAGCCTGCCGCAATACATCGTGGCGCGCGGCGGCGAGAAGCAGCTGCCGCCGGCGCTCGCCTCGCTGAACACGCGCATGCAGGATGCGCAGAAGCAGGTCGACCTTCTGTCGACGCGCTTCACCGACAATCATCCCGACATGATCGCCGCCAAACGCCAGCTCGCGGCGCTCAAGGAGCAATATGCCGATACCGAGAAGAAGCTGAAAGCCGAGCCCGAAACGGATCCGAACTACCCGAAGGCGATCAAGACGACGATCCCCAACACGGTCTATGACCAGGTCAAGCTCAAGCTCGTCGACATCGAATCGACGATCACCACGCTCGAGCGCCACATCGAGGCCGTCGACGCCGAGGCCCGCAAATACGAGGAGCTGGCTGCCACAGCGCCGAACGTCGAGGCCGAGCTGGCGACGCTCAATCGCGACTACGGCGTGCTGCGCAAGAATTACGACGAGCTGGTTGGCCGTCGCGAGGCGGTGAGAATGTCGGATGCCGTCGAGACGACGGGCGACAAGATCCAGTTCCGCATCGTCGATCCGCCGCAGATTCCGACGGTGCCGAGCGGGCCGCCGCGACTGCTCCTGATGTCGGCGGTAATGTTCTGTGCCCTCGGCGGCAGCCTCGTCGTCGCCTTCCTGATGGCGCAGCTCGACGACACGTTCTTCAGCGTGGAAAATCTGCGCGACAGCGTCGGCCTGCCGGTTCTCGGCAGCATCTCGCGAATTCTCACGCCGCTCGACCGCCGCCTGCGCCTCTTCCGCACGCTCGGCTTTGCCGCCTCGATGGGTGGGTTGCTGCTGACCTATGGCGTCATGGCCGTCATGTTGCTTCGCAACATACCGCTGACGCTCACCTGATGCCGCGATGGACCGATAGATGGATCTGATCCAGCGCGCAGCCGAGCGGCTCAAGCGCAGCAGCGAGCTCAATCTCGTGGAGCAGGCGGCCGCCAAGCTGGCTTCCGCCAGCCCTCAGCCGGCTACATCCGAGCCGCCGACGCCTCCCGACGCACCAAGCGTTGCCCCCGTCATTGCGGAGACGCCGGCCCCGCCGCCGCCCGTCATCCCGCCCACCACCTCGGCGGTCAGCCCACTCACCGCTCCGGCGGGCGAGGGCAGTCCGCGGCGCCCCGGCCCCTATGTCACGCTCGACCTCGGCAAGCTGCAGGTCTCCGGCTTCGTTACCCCGACCGGCAGCCGCACGCGTATCGCCGAGGAATTCCGCGTCATCAAACGGCCGATCCTGCTGCGCGCCTTCGCCACCGGCGAGGAGAGGATCGAGAGCGGCAACCTGATGATGGTGACGAGCGCCAAGCCAGGCGAGGGCAAGACCTTCACCGCGATCAACCTGGCGATGAGCATGGCCTCCGAGCGCGACATCCATGTCCTGCTCGTCGATGCCGACGTCCAGCGCCCCTCGGTCTTCCAGGTGCTTGGCCTGCCGCCGCAGAAGGGTCTGCTCGACGTGCTCTCGGACAGCAACCTCAATCCGGCGGACGTGCTGACCCGGACCAATATCCGCAACCTGACCTTGATGGCCGCCGGCACGCCGTCACTCGCCACCACCGAGCTGCTCGCCAGCCAGAAGATGATCGACCTGATGCAGGACATAGCGACGCGCTACCAGGATCGCATCATCATCCTGGACGCGCCGCCGGTTCTCGCCAGCAGCGAGCCCTCCGTTCTCGCGCTGCATGTCGGGCAGGTCATTCTCGTCGTCGAGGCGGGCAAGACCGGCCGCCGCGCCGTCGAACAGACGCTGACCTATATCGGCGGCTGCCCGAATATCAGCATCGTCCTCAACAAGGCCGATTCCGGCAGCGGGCGGGATGAGTTCGGCGGTTACGGCTATGGCTATTACGAAACGAACGAGTAGCGAGCGACGGCTGGGATCCTAAGGCATGTCACTCGACCTTGGGGCGGCCCTCGCCCAGTCGCGCCGCGCCCTCTGGGTCGTCGCGATCGTACCGATATTGGCGAGCCCGGCCGCCGCCCAGGTGAGCGCGACGCCGACGCCGCCCGATCTCAACGAGGGGACCGTACGGCCGCCCTCGGTCGGCTACCAGGGGCCGCGGCCAGGCACAGGGGGCGAAGATCCGAACACCATTCGCGGCTTCGAGTTTCACACCGGGGTCGGCGTCGACGAGATATTCACCGACAACGCGCGCGGCGTCGCCAGCGGCGGCTTGGTGACCGTGCTGCCCGACAACACCGTGCAGGTCACCAAGCAGGCGAAGGTCTCGGATCTCGCCACCAAAATCACGCCGTATCTCTCCATGATCGACCGCACCGCCCGGCTGGAGGCCGGTCTGGTCTATACGCCAAGCTTTCAGAAATACGCGCTCGCCAGCGATCTCGACCGCTTCGACAACACGCTGACTGCCACCGGCCAGGCGAGATTGTGGCGCGAGCATTTGGCGCTCAACGCCTCGGCCTCGCTGAGCCGCCAGATCGTCGACACCCATGCCGCGGTGACCAACACCGGCACGGCGCTCAGCACCAACCAGGCCGATCTGCAGAGCTTCATTCTGACGCCGACCTTCAAGCAGGCGTTCCGCAACGTCGCCATCGCCGAGCTGCAGTACCAGTACGGCCAGACCTCGTCAGGGGCGATCGCCCCGGCGACCACCACCGGCGTCTCGGCATCGCTCAAGAGCGGACCCGATTTCAACCGTTTCAACTGGTCGACGACGCTGAGCAGCTCGAAGACCAACCAGGGCACGACGTCGAATGCCGGACAGATCGTCAACAACGTCGCCGTCCCGACGACGACGGATTCGACATCCCGCCAGTCCGGCGTCGTCGACGCGGTGTACTTCCTCAATCGGACGTTCTCGCTCCTCGGCGGCTTCGGCTATGAGGAGGTCAAGAACGGCAGCCTGACCAACAACATCAAGGGGCCGATCGGCAATATCGGCATCGGCGTGATCGGCGCCCGCACCGAGCTGACGCTCAAGCTCAATCACCGCTATGACAGCACCTACGTGACGGCGAGCGGCAACTACGAGCTCGGCCCGCAGCTTCGCCTGCAGGTCTCCTACGACGAGAGCGTGACGACGACGCAGGAGCAGACGCTGAGCGATCTTGCGGCGCTCCGCCTCACCCCGAACGGCGCCTTTGCCGACAGCAAGACCGGCCTGCCCTTCACCCCCCTGACCTCGCAATTCGGCATCAATTCCGGGATCGGCAACACCGCCTATCACGACCGTATGGCCCGCATGGGGTTGAGCGGGACTTTCGGCCGGAACACCTATACGATAGGGCTGACCGACGAGAACCGCACGACGGATAGCACCAATTTCAACGAGACCAGCACCAGCTTCACCGCCGGCCTCGCCCGCGAGATTTCATCAACGGTGAACTACAATCTCAATCTCGGCTATACCAACGTCGAGGACCGCTCCCCGGTGGCCCAGGCCGACGACACGTATAGCCTAGCGACGGGGTTCAGCTTCGTGCTCAACACCGGCCTCACCGCCTCGGCGACCTACTCGCTGTTCTATCGGCGCTCGACGCAGCCCGGCCAGGACATCCGCGAGAATGCGTTTATCGTGGCGCTTCGCAAGAGCCTCTGACGCCGGGATGTATATCGAATTCTACAAATTTACCCGGCTGCCCTTCCAGCTGACGCCGGACGCACGCTTTTTCTTCGCCAGCTCCGGCCATGCCAAGGCGATGGCCCATCTGACCTATGGTCTCGGCCAGGGCGAGGGCTTCATCATCATCACCGGTGATATCGGCGCCGGAAAGACGACCGTCGTCGAGAACCTGCTGCGCGAGCTCGACAGCCGCAAATACGTCGCGGCCAAGATCACCAATACCCAGCTCGGTGCCGACGACATGCTGCGCATGGTCGGCTCCGCCTTCGGCATCGACCAGGAAGGCACCGACAAGGCGACGCTGCTGCGGCGCTTCGAAGCCTTCCTGCAGCGGGTCGATCACCAGGGTCAGCGCGGGCTGCTCCTCGTCGACGAATGCCAGAACCTCTCGATTCCCGCGCTCGAGGAATTGCGCATGCTGTCGAACCTGCAGATCGACGGCCGTGCCCCGCTGCAGAGCTTTCTGCTCGGACAGCCACAGTTCCGCGTCACGCTGGCGCGTCCCGAGCTCGACCAGCTGCGCCAGCGCGTCATCGCCTCCTACCATCTTGGCCCGCTCAACGAGACCGAGACGCGGCGCTATATCGAGCATCGCCTGTGCACCGTTGGCTGGAACAACGACCCGCGGCTCAGCGACGGCGTCTTCGCCGCCATCCACCATCATTGCGGCGGCGTGCCGCGCAAGATCAACGCGCTGTGCTCGCGCGTGCTGCTTTTCGGCTACCTCGAGGATCGCCACGCGCTCAACGAGGTCGATGTCGACGAGGTGGCGCGCGACCTCGCGCTCGAATCCTCGCGCGTGCTGCCGCCGACGCCGGGCGAGAACGGTCCGTCGGTGTCGCCAGTGCCGGAAACGACGGAGCACGACAGGCTGAGCGAGCGGATCGCCGCGCTCGAGACGCAGCTCGCCGCGCAGGATCGCACGATCCGCAAGCTTCTCAAGATGGCGGCGGCCTTTCTCGACAGCGAGTCGCCGTGAGGGCAGCCCCAGCGATGGCACGCAAGGCGGCGCCGGTCCCGGCGGCCATCCGCAACGCCATGACCGTCGACGTCGAGGACTATTTCCAGGTTCAGGCGCTGGCCGGTGTCGTCGACGGGGAGGAATGGTCGTCCCGGCCGCAACGCGTCGAGCGCAACACCTATCGCATCCTCGATTTGTTCGGTGAGTGCGGCGTCAAGGCGACCTTCTTTACGCTCGGCTGGATTGCCGAGCGCCATCCGCCCCTGATCCGCCGCATCGTCGCCGAGGGCCATGAGCTGGCCAGCCATGGCTGGGCGCATTTTCGCGCCGACCAGCATTCGCCGGAGGAATTCCGCGCGGACATAAAACGGACCAAGTCGACCCTCGAGGCGATCGGCGGCGGCGCCGTGAAGGGCTACCGCGCCGCCAGCTTCTCGATCGGCAGCGGCAATCAATGGGCCTTCGCCATTCTCGAGGAGGAAGGCTACGCCTACAGCTCCAGCGTCTATCCCGTAC
>DATAQP010000327.1:0-2895 GCA_036264595.1 Allostellaceae bacterium | reverse complement strand
CGGCCTCGCGGCTGATGCGCCGCACCGTCGCGTCGGCCAGACCGTAGCGCCCGATCGACACGATGGTCGCGTCGATCAACTGGCGGCGGCGGATCGGCTCCATCCCGACTTTCGGCATTCGTTGTCGCGCGCCTCGATGCGATTGCGAAGCAAAAACGGTGACGGATTTTAATTGGACGGTCAATTGAAAACGCGATAGAGCGGAAGCGGCGGCAGGGGGAGTGGGTCATGGCCCGGATTGCGCTCGGCGGCGTCGTCCGCGACATCGAGCTGGCGGTCTTCGACAAGGACGGCACCTTGATCGATTTCCATCATCTCTGGGGTCGCAAGGCGCGGCTCGCCGTCGAGGCGGTGATGCTGGCGGCGGGCGGCGACCTCGCTCTGGCGAACCGCCTCTACCACGCCATCGGCTTCGATCTGCAGACCGGCCAAGCCGCGGCGAGCGGTCCGCTCGCCGTCGCCTCGATGGCCAAGCTCTACACGATCTGCGCCGTCGTTCTCTATCAGCACGGCATTCCCTGGCACGATGCCGAGCAGATGGCGCAGGCCCATTTCGCCGCCGGGCTCGGCGCCTTGCCGACCCATGATTTGGTCAAGCCGCTGGGCGATATCGTCGGCCTCTTCCGCCGCCTTGCCGCATCCGGCATCCGCATCGCCATCGTCACCAGCGACGACCGCGCCGCCACGCTCGCCACCCTGCCCGTCCTCGGCATCGAGCGCTATATCGCCGGCTTGGTGTGCGGCGACGATCCGGTCGCCAACAAGCCGGCGCCGGACGCCCTTCTCCGCCTCGGCCGCGAGCTCGACGTCGCGCCCGCCCGCATCATGATGGTCGGCGATACGATCGGCGACATGATGATGGGCGCCGCCGCCGGGATCGGCTGCCGCCTCGCCGTGCTGAGCGGCGCCGGCAGCGCCGCCGACCTTGCCCCGCATGCCGAGGCAGTGCTCGATTCGATCACCGAGATCCGCGTGCTGGAATAGTCCTGGGATTCTATAACAAAACGGTTGCATCAACCGCTATTTTGGATATAATCTGGTCGATTGTGGTCATGAGCATGGCGGCAGCCGATGCGAAGGATGCGGGCGACTTCTATTTTTTGTAGAATATCTTTCCCGTCCGAAGACCGCGCGCCTGTTAAAAAGCTGTTGTTTACAGGCAGGGCACCCGAATCACGAGAAGATCGCGAGGCCGTCGAGGATGACGTTGGCCACGCCGGCACCGTCCGCTCAGCCGATGCGCGGGAAGCGCGCCGCCGCCTCGATGTCGTCGAGATCGAGATGGTTGCGCACATATTGCCGGCTGGCGTCGCGAAGCGGCTGGAAGTCCCAGGAGAAATGCGCGCCCTTGGCCAGCGCAGCGGCGACGAGATGACGGCGGCGCTGGCTGGCGATCACCGTCTCGCGCAGTCCGGCGAGGTCCCAGCGCGCCGTGCACTCGTCGCGGAAATTGCCCAGCGTCACGCCCGACGCATCGTCGGCCGCAAGGTTGCGCCGCTCGTCGCGATCGGCTTCGAGATCGTAGAGCTGATCGGGATCGCCGGGCGAATGGACGAATTTGTGGCGGCCGCGCCGGATCATGACGAGCGGCGCCACCGCGCCCTCGGCGAGATACTCGCCGATCACCTCGTCATGTCCGCCCGTGCCGGCGAGATGCGGCAGCAGGCTGCGCCCGTCGAGCGGCGCGGCGTAGGACGGCGCATCGCCGTCATGGGCGAGCTCGACCAAGGTCGGCAGGATGTCGATGAGCGAGACCGAGGAGGCGACGCGGTGCGGCTGGAAACGCTGCGGCGCGCTGACGATCAGCGGCACGCGGGCAGCCCCTTCGAAGAAGGTCATCTTGTACCAGAGGCCACGCTCGCCGAGCATGTCGCCGTGATCGGCGAGGAGGATGACGATCGTATCGTCGGCGAGCCTGGTCTCGCGCAGCGTCCGCCGCAATGCGCCGATTTGGTCGTCGACATAGGAGATCGCGCCGTAATAGGCGCGCCGCGCATTGCGGATCTGCTGCTCGCTGATCGAAGTGCGGTCGAGCTCGCAGACATGGCGCAGGCGCGCGGCATGCGGGTCGGGGGCCACGGCGGATTGCGCGACGCGCGGCATGTCGATATCCGCCTCGTCGTAGCGGTTCCAATACTCCTCGCCGATGGCATAGGGATCGTGCGGGTGGGTCATCGAGACGACGAGGCAGAACGGACGGTCGCGTCCTGTGCGCGCGATGTCGAAGAGCTTGCGCCGCGCCGCGCCGACGACCTCGTCGTCGAAATCGAGCTGGTTGCTGCGCACGCAGGGACCGGCCTGGGTCACCGAGCTCATATTGTGATACCAGCTCGGGCGCTTTTCCGGATGTTCCCAATCCGGCGTCCAGCCGAAATCGGCGGGGTAGATGTCGGTGGTCAGCCGCTCCTCGAAGCCGTGCAGCTGGTCGCCGCCGCAGAAATGCATCTTGCCGGAGAGCACCGTGCGGTAGCCGGCCTGGCGCAGGTAATGCGCGAAGGTCGGGATCTCGGCGGCGAACTCGGCGGCGTTGTCGAAGGCGCCGATCTTCGACGGCAGCTGCCCGGCCATGAAGGCGTAGCGCGACGGGGCGCAGAGCGGGCTGTTGCAATAGGCGGAGTCGAAGACGACGCCCTCCGCCGCCAGCGCCTCGATATGCGGCGCCTTGGTCACGCGGTGCCCATAGGCGGGCAACGCGTCAGGCGTCATCTGGTCGGCCATCAGGATAAGAAAATTCGGTTGGCGCGCGGGCATTGGCGTCACGATCCTTCGCTGGTGCCGGCGAACTCTAGAGCAAGAGCTCTGCCGATTGAAACTCTCTCCCGTGGCGCCGCATCGGCACCCTGCGTCCTTCGAGACGCGCCTGACGGCGCTCCTCAGGATGAGGAAAGATGCGAG
>DATAQP010000302.1:0-4755 GCA_036264595.1 Allostellaceae bacterium | reverse complement strand
GGCGACGGCGGCGCGTCGGCCTGCTCGGCGGCTCGTTCAACCCTGCCCATGGCGGCCATCTGCATATCAGCCACGAGGCGCTGCGCCGCCTCCGGCTCGACGAGATCTGGTGGCTGGTCTCGCCGCAGAACCCGTTGAAGCCGGTCGCCGGCATGGCGCCGCTCGCCGACCGTGTCGCCGCCGCCGCCGCGATCGCGACCGATAAGCGCATCAAGGTCACCGATATCGAGACGCGGCTCGGCACCCGCTACACGGCCGACACGCTGGCCACGCTGAAACGGCGGTTCCCGCGCACCCGTTTCATCTGGCTGATGGGCGCCGACAACCTGGCGCAGATCCGCCGCTGGGACCGCTGGCAACATATCTTTAACACCGTGCCCATTGCGGTTTTTGCCCGGCCTTCCTATTGTTTAGGAGGATTGTCGGATTTGTCGGCGTGGCGCTTCGCACGCCGACGGGTGCCACCTGAACAAGCCAGGTATCTCGCCGATCTCGCGCCGCCCGCCTGGGCATTCTTCCGGTCGCGGCTGAATGCCAGCTCGGCTACACAGATCCGGTCTCGTCTTGCCGCTGGAAGCGGGCGCAAGAAGTGGGCCGGACAAAGATGAGGTGAACGCCATACCGCGTGCAAAATCTGCGCCCCGCCCCGCAGCGGCGGCCCCCGAATCTCTCCTCGAAGTGATCGAGAAGACGCTCGACGACGGCTTGGCAGAGGACGTCGTCGTCATCGACCTCAAAGGCAAATCCAGCATCGCCGATTACATGGTCATCGCCAGCGGACGCTCGGCGCGCCAAGTCGTCTCCCTGGCGGAGCGCCTGCGCGAGACGATCGACAAGGGGCGCAAGCGACCGGCGGTCGAAGGTTTGCCACAGGGCGATTGGGTGTTGGTCGATGCCGGGGACGTCATCGTGCAACTCTTCCGACCCGAAGTACGCGCTTACTACAATCTGGAGAAGATGTGGGGCGCGAGCCTACCGGAGAACCTGCCGGCGGCACCGGATACGCTGTCCGCCTGAGCGTCGGACCAGCAGAAACGCCTTGCGTGCGCTGATCATCGCCGTCGGACGTATCAAATCGGGTCCCCATCTCGACCTCCAGCGCTTCTATGCCGAACGGCTGACCTCCCCGCTCGAGATCAAGGAGGTCGAGGAGCGGCGCAGGCTGCCGGCTCCGGCACGCCAGACGAGCGAGGGGGAATTGCTGCTCGCCGCCCTTCCTGAACGCGCTGTCGTCGTCGCGCTCGACGAGCGCGGCAAGGGCCTCTCGAGCGCGGATTTCGCCCGCCAAATGGCCAAATGGCAGCAAGCAGCACCGACCATCGCCTTCCTCATCGGCGGTGCCGACGGCCATAGCGCAGCGGTACGGACGCGCGCCGACTATTTGCTCGCGCTCGGCGCGATGACCTGGCCGCATCTCATGGTCCGCGCCATGCTCTGCGAGCAGCTCTATCGGGCGCAGCAGATCCTCGCCGCGCATCCCTATCACCGGGAGTGAGCGCCGGGCCGAGACGGGTGTTCACCTGCGGCGGCGGGAAGTCTACTGTCACAAGAGCCGTTACTTCAGGATCCCGGCCCCGGAACAACGTGAACCCGCCCCGAACAGCGTGATGTCGCAAAGATGAGCCCTTCCACCCCGCCCCGTCCTGTCGTCCTCTGCATCCTTGATGGCTGGGGTCATCGCGCCGACCCCGCCGATAACGGCATCGAGCAGGCGGCGACGCCGAACTGGCATCGCTTCCTGGCGACCAGCCCGCAATCCCTTCTGCAGGCGAGCGAGCTCTTTGTCGGCCTACCCAAGGGGCAGATGGGAAATTCCGAGGTCGGCCACATGAATATCGGCGCGGGCCGTGTCGTGCTGCAGGACCTGCCGCGGATCGACCAGGCGGTGGCCGACGGCTCGCTGGCCAAGAATCCGCGGCTCGCCGCCTTCATCGCCGCGCTCCAGCGGAGCGGCGGCACCGCCCATCTCATGGGGCTGCTGTCGCCGGGAGGCGTCCACTCGCATCAGGACCATATCGCCGCGCTTGCCAATATCCTCGCCGCCGCCGGACTGCCGGTTGCCGTCCACGCCTTCCTCGAAGGGCGCGACACGCCGCCGCGCAGCGCCAAGGGCTTCGTCGAGAAATTGCTCGCCGACCTGCACGATCGCGAGAAGATTCGCATCGCCACGGTGAGCGGACGCTATTACGCGATGGACCGCGACAAGCGTTGGGATCGTGTCGAGAAGGCCTATCGGGCCTTCGTCGATGCGCAAGGCGAGATGGCGCCGAACGCGGTCGCCGCCATCGAGCAGGGCTATTCCGCCGGACTGAATGACGAGTTCATCTTACCCACCGTCATCGGCCAGTATGGCGGCATGACGGATGGCGATGGCGTGATCGTCGGCAATTTCCGCGCCGACCGCGTCCGCGAGACTCTTGCGGCGCTGCTCGATCCGACCTTCTCCGGCTTTCCGCGCAGCCGGATCGTCCGCTTCGCCGCGTCATCCGGGCTGACCGAGTATTCGGCGGACCTGAAGCCCTTCCTCAGCGCGCTCTTCCCGCCCGAGGATCTGCGCGAGACGTTCGGCGAGGTCGTCTCGCAGGCTGGTCTCCATCAGCTGCGCATCGCCGAGACCGAGAAATACGCGCACGTCACCTTCTTCTTCAATGGCGGCAGGGAGACGCCGTTTCCGGGCGAGGAGCGCATCCTCGTCCCCTCCCCGAAAGTCGCGACCTACGATCTGCAGCCGGAGATGTCGGCCTTCGAGGTGACCGACCGGCTGGTCGAAGCGATCCAAAGCGGTCGCTTCGATGTCGTCGTGCTGAATTACGCCAATGCCGACATGGTCGGCCATTCCGGCAATCTCGGCGCCGCAATCAAGGCGGTCGAGGCGGTCGATGCCTGTCTTGGTCGCCTGGCGCAAGCTGTCGAGCGCGCCGGCGGCTCGCTGCTGATCACCGCCGATCACGGCAATGCCGAGATGATGCGCGACCCGCAAACCGGGCAACCGCACACCGCCCATACGACCAACCCGGTGCCGCTCGTGCTCGTCAATCCACCGCCGGCAATCACCGGCCTCGAGGACGGCCGTCTCGCCGACATCGCCCCGACATTGCTGGCGATCGTGGGGCTGCAGCAGCCCGCGGCGATGACCGGGCACAGCGTGTTGCGCCCTGCTGCCGCGGCGCAAGCGGGACAGCGTGCCCGCGCCTGATCGGCGCCGATGTTCCAGCCGCCCGGCACGGACGGTCAGAACGCTATGCCTGTTGGGCCTCTCACTCGCCACCGTACTGCTCGCCGGGCCGGCGCCGGCTGAGGACGAACGCCCCGACGAGCAGCTGAAAGCAGTCGAGAAGGCGCTCGACGAGGGCCGCAAGGCGCAAGCGCGCTACGCCAAGGAGGCTGAAGCCCTTGCCGCCGAGCTGACGAGGTTGCGCGATTCGAGCGTCAGCGCGGCGCAGGCGGTGCAGGCGCGCGAGGCGGCGGTCGCCGGCATCGAGGACCAGCTCGCGCAGCTCGCCGCCGACGAGGACCACAAAGTCGTCGCCTTGCAGGAGCGCACCCGGCAATACGACGAATTCCTCATGGCGCTCCAGCGCCTGGCGCGCAATCCGCCGGAGGCGCTTGCCCTGGCGCCAGGCGCGCCCGTCGACGCCATGCGCAGCGCCCTCCTCCTCAGCGCCGCGATCCCGCAGATCGAGGCCAAGGCGCGCGAGCTGCAAGCGGAGATCACGGCGCTCGCCACGGCGCGCAAGCGGACCGCAGAGAAACGCCGCCAGCTCGTCGCCGAGAGCGCCGCGCTGGCCAAGCAGCAGCTCGCCCTGAACGACATGATTGCCCGCAAGGCATCGCTGCAGGAACAGGCCGCCCAGGGTGTCGAGATCACCGCGCAGCGTCTGCAGCAGTTATCCACCCAGGCCGGCGATCTGCGCGAGCTGATCGAGAGCATCGAGGCGGAGAAGCAGCGACGCGCCGAAGCGCAGAAGCAGCGTGATAGGGAATTGCTCGCCCGTGCGGCGACGCGTGCGCCGCGCCGTTTCGTGCCCCCACCGGCACCACCCGCGGCTCCCGCCGCGGCACCGGCGCCGGATGTCGAAGAGCGGACGGCCGAGACGGATACGCCCGATGCCGCGCCCGCGATGGCGGCGGCGCTCGACCCAGCCCGGCCGAAAAATCTCCGGCCGTTCGCTGCCGCGCGCGGCGCCATGGTCATGCCGGTCGCCGGCCGGCTCAAGCGGCGCTATGGCGAAAGCGACGAATTCGGCGCCGTCAGCAAGGGGATCGTCGTGCTGGCGCCGGGCGGCGGCCGGGTCGTCGCCCCCTTTGACGGCCGCATCGAATTCGCCGGGCCGTTTCGCGGCTACGGGCAAATCTTGATCATCGAGCACGGAGACGGCTATCATTCGTTGCTTGCTGGCTTGGAGCGCATCGACGGCGTGGTCGGACAGTGGTTGGTGTCTGGCGAACCAGTGGGTATTATGCCGACTGGCGACCGTGAAGCTGCTCTCTACTTGGAGTTGCGTCGCCACAGTCAACCAATCAACCCGTTGCCATGGCTGGCGACACGCGATGATAAGGTAAGTGGATGAAACGTTTCGCTCTCGTCGCGGCGGCCGCCGCCATCGCTGGCTTGGCCTTCCTCAGCGTTCCCGGCAATACGCAGAGTGCGGGGACCGCGCCGGCGGCCAAGTCGAACTCCGATACGTATCGGCAGCTCAATCTTTTCGCCGAGGTCTTCGAGCGGGTGCGCTCGGACTACGTCGAGGAGGTCAG
>DATAQP010000271.1:0-9126 GCA_036264595.1 Allostellaceae bacterium | reverse complement strand
CGTCGAGCTCGTCTTTCTTGTAATAGTATTCGACGATCGAGCGCGGCAGCGCGGTGCCCTCGGCGATGCCGAGCCGCTTCGACAGCGATCCCGCGGCGATGTTGCGCACCACGACCTCGATCGGGATGATCTCGACCTCGCGGACGAGCTGCTCGCGCATGTTGAGACGACGCACGAAATGCGTCGGCACGCCGATCTCGTTGAGCTTGGTCATCAGATATTCGCTGATGCGATTGTTGAGCACGCCCTTGCCGGTGATCGTGCCCTTCTTCTTGTTGTTGAAGGCGGTCGCATCGTCCTTGAAGTATTGCACGATCGTGCCCGGCTCCGGCCCCTCGAAAAGGACCTTAGCCTTGCCTTCGTAAATCTGCCTGCGTCGGGACATGGCCGCCTTTTCAAAGATGCGAGCGCTACGCCGGCGGCGCCGGGCGAGTCAAAGAGCGTATCCCCGTTGTATAGCAAGGAGAGCGGGCGGAGACAATGACAGCGCCCGTGGGGAGGAGCCGCTAGACCTTGGTCTCCGACCATCCCGACGGCTCTGGCCGGCGGCCGGCGAAGCGGAAGATCGGGTGGATGCCGGGGCGGCCCAGGCGCGGCAGGGCGATGAGCGCGCTCGACACCGTGGCGAAGCCCTCCTCGGTCGCGAAATTCATGGCGCCGCGCGGCCCGGCCGCGGCATCGCCGACATTGCTTGCCAGCAGCGCCTCCCATTGCGCCCAGTCGCCGCGCTCGGGATCGGGCGGCGGCGCTGCGCGGAAGCGCGGCAGGTAGTCGCGGATGCGCGGGCTCGCTATATCGTCGAGATCGCTTGAGGTGATCATCGAGAGGCCGACCGGCAGGGCGCGGGCGGTGACCGGCAGCACCCCGGTGGGATCGGCATGGCGCAGCCAGAAGGCGTCGCGGTCGTCGGCGACGATCAGGTTGAACGGCCGGTAGGAGCGCGGCTCGATCTCGGTGAGTGCCTCGGCGGCGATGCGGGCATCGGCATGGTCGACCGCCTCGAGGACAAGCTCGCCGCGCGAGCGCCGCCCGGCGAGCGGCCCGAGGCTGCCGATGCGGTTGAGGATGCCGGCGGCGACGCCGTGCCGGTTGACCGCCAGCCACGAGCCGCCGGCGAGGACGTCGAGCCCGCCGACCGTCTCGGGGCGGTCCGGCCAATGTCGTCCCGGCGGAAGCCAGGGCCGGTCGACCATCTCGTCGCGATTGGCGGCGATGATAACCGGCCAGGGATGATCGGGGCGGCGCTGGATGACGAGAGTGCACATCGAGGCGGATTTCCCAGGAAAGACAGCGAGGTAGGTTACCATGGCGGCGCGGCGGTGGCGCCGCCGGGCGCGCGGCGGCATAATGCGGCACGTCGTCGCTATCGCACAGGGTCATCGCCCAAGGTCATCGTATTGTACAGGGGAGTGAGCGGCAGATGAGCAGTTTCGACGAGCGCGAGAAGGATTTCGAGGCGCGCTTCAAGCATGACCAGGAACTCGCCTTCAAGGTGACAGCGCGGCGCAACAAGCTGCTCGGCCTGTGGGCGGCGCAGCATCTCGGCCTCACGGACGCCGCCGCCGACGCCTATGCCGCCAAGGTCGTCGCCGCCAATTTCACCCGGCCGGGCGACAGCGACGTCATCGAGAAGGTGGCCGCCGATTTCGCCGCCAAGGGCATCTCGCTCAGCGCCGCGGCGATCGCCGACGAGCTCCGGCGCTGCTTCGACCAGGCGAAGATGCAGGTCATGAAAGGGTGAGTCGCAGGCCGCCGGTCAGGAGGCCGCGAGCAGGCTCGAACGGGCGATGACCTGACGCGCCGTATCGAGCACGGTATTGATGCTGCGCCCGATCTTGTCGACTTGATAGGCGGCGTAGAGGCGGGGCCGCGCGATCTCCGGCCGCGCCTTGAAGACCTCCAAGACACCCGAGCCGAGTTCGCTCGCCAAGATCGCGGGCGGCAGCAGGCTCACCCCCTCGCCGTGCGCGATCAGGCGCAGAATGACCGAGAGGTCGTTGCAGGTGCTGAGATGCTGCGGCTCGAGCCCGGCCGAGCCGAACCAGTTGAGCACCAGCACGTTGAGATTCGATGGCTCGGGATGGGTGAAGACGTGATAGCGCAGCAGATCCCTAGGCTCGACCCAGCCGCCGGATAGGCCGAGCGACGGGCTGCCGACCCAGGCGTGGCTCATGCTGCCGAGAGGCTCGACGCGGATATAAGGCTCCAAGGCCGGTTCGACGACGAACGCCATGTCGAGATCGCGATTGTTCAGCTTGTGGTGCAGCACGAGGCTGTTGTCGATGGTGAGCGCCACCGTCAGCTCGGGAAACTGCTTCTTCAGCGCGCCGAGGAGGTCGGCCATACAGCTTAGCGCGAAGCTTGCCGGGGCGCCGAGGCGAAGGCGGTCGCGGAGCGGATCGCGCCGCGCGTGGTTGGCCGAGACCTGCTCGGCGAGATCGACCATGCGCCTGACCATCGGCAGCAGCGCCGCGCCTTCGCTCGTCATGTGAACGCGCCGCCCGACACGCGCAAAGAGAGCGACGCCGAGGCCCTCCTCGAGGCTGCGGATGCGCAGGCTTATCGTCGGCTGGGTGAGGTTGAGCTGGGTGGCGGCGGCGCGAAAGCTTCCCAGCCTCGCGATCCAGTAGAACGCCTCCATCTGGCTCAATGTCGTCTTCATCGATAAGAAATTTCTATCAGTGGCTTCGCGATAAATCAATTTGTCTGACTTGAGCCTGAGACCTACGCTGGATTCGGTAAGCGCAAGACGGCGCGGCAGAGGAGGGGGCATGGTCATGATGACAGGCTTTGCGCGGCGTTCGATGCTCACCGCGGCACTCGCTCTCGGCATCGCGGCGGCCAGCGGGACCACGCGCGCCGAGGAGGTCACGCTCAGCGTATGGAGCCATGAGGCCGACGAGGACGCCAAGGTCGCCTTCCGCGAGCAGGCCGCCAAGAACCTCGAGCAGAGCGAGCCCGGCATCCACGTCAAGATCACCTGGTACGAGAAGAACCCGCTGCTTGCCGCGCTAAAATCGGCGCTGCCCGCCGGCGAGGGCCCGGACGTCTTCTATGTCGAGCCGGACTGGACCGAGTACGTCACTGCCGGCTATCTCGTGCCGCTCGACGATCTCGTCGACTGGAGCACCATCCAGGACTGGGCGCGCAAGACCTGGATGCATGACGGCAAGACCTACGGTCTGCCCCAGGAGGCCTATACCAACGAGATCTACTACAACAGAGATCTGCTGAAGAAGCTCGGCGTCGAGCTGCCGGCAAGTGGCCAGCTCAGCCAGGGCCAATTCCTCGATCTCGTCAAGAAGGCCAAGGCGGCCGGGACGACGCCGATCGCCCAGGGTGTCGGTGACCGGCCGTTCCCCGGCGCCTACATCGTAGGCGAGGCGCTGCTGCGCAAGCTCGGCAAAGACGATTACCGCAAGCTGTGGACCGGCGGGTTGTCCTATGAGGATCCCCGCGTTATCGAGGTCCTCACCTGGACCAAGGCGCTGGTCGACGCCGGCGCCTATCCGAAGAACTTCATGACGCTGAAGCTCGGCGAGTCGCACTATTACTTCTATACCAAGCCCGGCGCGCTGATGCTGCCGATGGGCAGCTGGTACACCGGCCGCGCCTTCGTGCCCGAGGACAAGGGCGGCCAGCCGAAGGACTTCCCGCTCGGCGTCATGCAGTTCCCGGCCATGGACGGCGGCGCCTGCAACCAGTGCAAGACCTCGGGAATCGGCGCCAGCTTCGCGATCAACGCGGCGAGCAAGCACAAGGCGCTGGCGGCGAAGTTCCTCAATGCGATGTCGACGCCTGACATGGGCAAGAAGTGGATCGAGACGATCTACCTGCAGAGCGCCGTCAACACCGACGTCAAGGAGTTCAGCGGGCCCTATGCCGCCTATTTCGGCGAGCTGATGGCGCGCCAGAAGGGCGTCGACTATTTCGTCGGTGGGCCGCGCGATCTGACGCAAGGCCAATGCAAGGAGGCTTTCGCGCAGGTGCTGAATGCGGCTTTCCCGGGCGGGCTGCTATCGGTCGACGAGACGGCCAAGAAGATGAATGCCGCCTGCTTCAAGGGCTAGGATCGCGGGGCTCGCGCGCTGTGGCGTCGGCACCGCGCCGCGTCTCCGGCGCTTGGTTGTGAAGCGCCCCGAACGCACGCGGCCCGAGCTCGATGCGCGGCGGGCGGCGCCCCGCACGCTGCTTCTGTTTCTTGGGCCGGGCCTGCTGCTCTACGCCGGGTTCACCGTCTATCCGGTCGTGCGGACCTTCTACAACAGCATCCACGCGATCAAGCCGCGCGGCATCGTCGAGTTCGTCGGGCTCGCCAATTTCCGCGAGCTGCTGAGCGTCGATCCGGTCTTCTGGAAGGCGGTCGGCAATACCGCGATCTTCGCCGTCGTCGGCACGGCGGCGGACGTGCTCGGCGGCCTCCTGCTGGCGCTTTGCCTGTTTTCCGGCGCGCCCTTCGCCAAGCTGCTGCGCGTCATCTGGTTCACCCCGGTGCTGATGTCCTACGTCGTCGTCGGCATCATCTGGGTGTGGATCTACGACTACGATTGGGGGCTGGCCAACCTGATCCTGCACTGGCTCGGCCTCGGTGCCTACGAGCAGTCCTGGCTCGGCAACCCCGCCACCGCCCTCTGGTCGGTGATGGTGACGCATATCTGGAAGTGGCTCGGCTTCAACATGATCATCTTCATGGCCGCGCTCTACGCGCTGCCCGGCGAGGTGCTGGGCGCCGCCGAGCTCGATAATTGCGGCTGGTTCGCCAATCTCGTCTACATCATCATCCCGATGCTGCGCGGCACCATCGTCAACCTGACAGTGCTCTCCTTCATCGGCAAGATGATGATCTTCGACCTCGTCTGGATCATGACGGGCGGCGGTCCGCTATGGTCGACCGAGACGGTGTCGACCTATGTCTACAAGCGGGCCTTCGACTGGAACACGTTCGATCTCGGCTATCCCTCGGCAATCGCCGTGCTGTGGTTCTTCATCATCCTCGTCTTCGTCGCAATCATGACGCGCCTGCTGCGTCAGCGCGACCGGCTCGAATTCTAGCCGCGATGACCGCCTTCCCGCTCGCCGCGCTGCGCCGCACGCCGCTGCTGATCTTCGTCGCGCTCTATACCGTGATCAGCGGCGGGCCGTTCCTCTGGGTTGCTGCGATGTCGCTGCGCACGACGCCCGAAATCTTCACCGCCCCCTACGCGCTGCCGGGACGGCTGCACTGGGAGAAATTCGTCCAGGCCTGGACCACCTCGAATTACGGCACCTATTTCTGGAACAGCGTGATCGTCGTCGCGACGGCGGTCGCGCTGCTCACCGTGATCGGCGCGATGGTCGCGCATTGTCTCGCGCGCTACCGCTTTCGCGGCAGCCGGATCGTCCGCTTCCTCGTTCTCTCCGGCATGATCCTGCCGCCGCAGCTCCTCATCCTGTCGCTCTTTCAAATCATGCGCGACTACCACCTCTACAACACGCTGACCGGCCTCATCGTCGTCTACGTCGCCGGCCACATCGCCATGACCGTCTATATTCTCGAGGGATTCTTCGCCCAGATACCGCAGGATCTCTTCGATGCCGCGCGGATGGACGGCTACGGCGATTTCGAGATCTTCTGGCGCATCACCCTGCCGATCGGCGTGCCGGCCGTCTTCACCACGGTGACGCTCAACTTCATTATTCTGTGGAACGAGTTTCTCTATGCCGTCGTCCTGTTGACCGACGACGCCAAGCGCACCTTGCCGCTCGGCCTGATGCATTTCATGGGCAGCCATCAGCTCGATGTCGGCATGGTGGCGACCGGATTGATGATCGCGATCGCGCCGATCATCGTGCTCTACGCCTTCTTCTCGGAGACCATGATCAAGGGAATGACGGCGGGAGCGGTGCGTTAGCATGGCGGTCATCGTGGCCGACCGGCTTGGGAAGCAGTACGCGGGCGGCAGCGAGCCCGCCGTCAACGACGTCTGCTTCACCGTCGCCGAGGGCGAGTTCATGGTGCTGCTCGGCCCGTCGGGCTGCGGCAAGTCCTCGGTGCTGCGCATGATCGCCGGGCTCGAGCCGATCACCGCGGGCACGGTGTCGATCGACGGAAAGGTGATCAACGAGGTTCCCGCGCGTGATCGCGACATCGCCATGGTCTTTCAATCCTACGCGCTCTATCCCCACATGGACGTCTACAACAACCTCGCCTTCGGCCTGCGTCGTCGTCGGATCGCGCGGGCGGAGATCGATCGACGGGTGCGCAGCGTGGCCGAGCGGCTGGGCCTCACGCCCTATCTCGCCCGCAAGCCGCATGCGCTGTCGGGCGGACAGCGTCAGCGCGTCGCGCTCGGCCGTGCCATCGTGCGCGAACCCAAGGTCTTCCTCTTCGACGAGCCGCTGTCTAATCTCGACGCAGCGTTGCGGGTGACGACGCGCAACGAGCTCATCCGTCAGCAGCACGAGATCGGCATCACCACCCTCTACGTCACCCACGACCAGGTCGAGGCGATGACGATGGGCCATCGCATCTGCATCATGGACAAGGGCGAGGTCGTGCAGATCGGCCGCCCGCTCGACGTCTATCGCCGGCCGGCGAACACCTTCGTCGCCCGCTTTCTCGGCAATCCGCCGATGAATCTGCTCGCCGCCCGGCTGGAGGCGTCGGCCGGCGGCATCGGTCTACGGCTCGGCAGCTACGCCGTCGCTCTGCCGGGCTGGTCAGCCGCCGCGCTCGGCAAGTATCTCGGCGGCCCGGTCGTGCTGGGCGTGCGGCCGGAGGATCTCTACGAGGCAGCCCCCAGCCCGCCGCAAGCAGCGATGGTGGAGCTTGCCGTGCGCGTCGATGCTGTCGAACCGCTCGGCGCGGAGACGCTGCTGGTGCTGTCGCTCGACGGCTCGCCGGAGGAGCTCGTCGCGCGCATCGGGCGGGATACCGCGTTGCGCCCCGGCGAGCGGATCGACATCAAGCTCGACGCCGCCGCACTGCATCTCTTCGATGCGACGACGACGCGGGTGATCGAGCGGCGATGAGCGGTGAGGCGAATGTGACGACGGACCGACATATCATCGATTGCCACACTCATATCATCGATCCGGCGCGGTTTTCCTTTGCCGATGGTCCCGGCTACAAACCGCGTGCCGACGAGAGTGGCGCGCGCGAAGCCTTCTGCGCGACGCTCGACGCGCACGAAGTCGGCCACGCCGTGCTGGTCCAGCCGAGCTGCTACGGCTTCGATAACGCGGCAGTGCTCGATGCCATGGCGACCAATCCGGGCCGCTTCAAGGCGATCGCCGTGCTCGACCCGAGAACGCCGGAAGCGATGCTTGCCAGCCTCGCCGAGCGCGGCGTGGTCGGCGTCCGCTTCAATCTGGTGAGCTATGAGCGCGATGCGCTCACGGCGCCCAGCGCCGAACGGTTTCTCGCGCGGCTCAAGGCACTCGGCTGGTTCGCCCAGATCTATGCCGACGATGCGCAGTGGCCGGAGCTTGCTGCCATCCTGCTGCGCGCGGGAGTCAAGGTGCTGATCGACCATTTCGGTGTCCGTGACCCGTCGCGCGGCGTCGCCCAGCCCGGCTTTCAATCGGTGCTGCGGCTCGGCCGGGCGGGCAACGCGACGATCAAATTCACGGCGCCGTTTCGCGTCTCGCGCCAGGGCGGAACTTTCGCCGATCTCGATCCCTTCGTCGCTTCGCTCATCACGGCGTTCGGCATCCGCGCCTGCATCTGGGGCTCCGACTGGCCGTTCATCAATCTGCCCGGCGGTTATCGCTATAGCCTGGCGCTGCGGGCGCTCGACCGCTGGGTCGCCGCAGCTGCCGACCGCGACCTCGTGCTGCGCGGCAATCCGGCGCGCTTGTTCGGCTTTGGGGAGTAGTGCGATGGCGAAACCGCTGAAGATAGGGCTCGCAGGCGCCGGCATGATCAGCTGGTACCACCTGACCGCCTGGCGCAATCTGGGTACGCGGGTCGAGGTTGTGGCAGTCTGCGACCCCGATCCCCTCCACGCCCGCAAGCGTGCGGACGAGTTCGGCATCGCCAGGGTCTATCAGGACGCCGCTTCGATGCTGGCCGGCGAGACGCTCGACGCGCTCGATATCGCGACGCCGCGCGAGACCCATGCGGCCTGGATCGAGGCGGCGGCTGCGCGCGGCATCGCGGTCCTGTGCCAGAAGCCGCTGACGCCGACGCTCGGCGAGGCCGAGGCGCTGATCCGTCGGATCGACGGCAAGACACGCCTCATGGTGCACGAGAACTGGCGGTTCCGTCCGTGGTATCGCGAGCTCAAGGACTGGATCTCGGCGGGCGCGCTCGGAGACATTCGCCTCGCCACGCTGGTGATGGTCAATTCCGGCTTCCTGGCCGATGCTGACGGTCGCCGGCCGTCCTTCGAGCGCCAGCCCTTCATGCAGCACGAGACGCGATTGATGATCGCCGAGGTGCTCATCCACCATCTCGACGTCATGCGCTTCCTGTGCGGTGGGCTGCGCGTCGTGGGCGCGCGGGCGGCGCATACGCTGCAAGATGTCGCCGGCGAGACGGTCGCCAGCATCTTCCTCGAAACCGCGTCGGGCGCGCCCGTCGTCGTCAACGGCACGATGGCGGCGCCCGGCTTTCCGCCGCGCGTGCCCGACAGACTCGAGATCATCGGTAGCGCGGCGAGCGCCGTCTTCGCCGATTCCGAGCTGCAGCTTCTCGGGCCAAAGCCGCGCCGGGTGCGCTACGACAACGACCGCGGCTATCAGGCGAGCTTCGACGCGGTGATCGCCCATTTCGTCGACTGCCTGGCGAGCGGCGCTGCGTTCGAGACCGACCCGGCCGACAATCTCGAGACGCTGCGTCTCGTCGAGCATGCGTACTGGGCGGCCGGCCTGCATGCGCCACGATCGAAGATCTAGGAGAAGCTGCATGAATGCGTCCGAGACGCTGGTCGGCCAACCCACAACGGCGCTGGACACGCCGGCTTTGCTCGTCGATCTCGAAATCATGGCGGCCAATATCGCCCGTATCGCCGAGACCTGCCGCGATCACCGGGTCGCCTGGCGGCCCCACGTCAAGGGTCACAAGACGGTCGAGATCGCCAAGCTGGAGCTTGCCGCCGGCGCCATCGGCGTCACCTGCGCCAAGCTCGGCGAAGCCGAGGTCAT
>DATAQP010000229.1:0-1516 GCA_036264595.1 Allostellaceae bacterium | reverse complement strand
CTCCCGCCGCCGACCGCCGAGGGGATGACGCGCACGGAGTCGGGAGCAAGGCCGAGCACCCGGGCGATCTCGTCGCGGTCCATATAGGGCGTCTGCGTGCAGGCGAAGATCTCGATGCGGTCGCCGACGCGCCTGGCATAGCCGGCCTCGGGCTCTATATAGGCGTGCTCGACGAAGCCGGTGGTGAAGTCGCCGCTCGCAACCGCCGCCGAGCCGGCGAGCGCTGCGTCGACATCGCCGCGCCGCACCCGGCCGGTGATGAGGATGTTGTCCGGATGCGCCTCGTGGAGGACCGGCGCGCCCGGTGCGAGCGCCGCCGTAACGCCGATCACCGGCTCCTGCACCTGCCAGACGATCGGAATCTCGCCGTCGGTCAGCGCCTCGATGGTCGCGGCGTCGCCGACCAGCGCCAGCACCGCCTCGCCGCGAAATCGCACCAAGCCGTCGGCGAGCACCGGCTGATCCTTGATGTCGGGATAGATGCCGAAACTGTTGGCGCCCGGGATATCGGTCGCCGTCAGGATCTGCACGAGGCCGGGATATTTCGCGCGCAGCGGGGCGAGATCGCCGATGGTGAAACGTGCGCTGGCATGCGGCGAGCGCACGGCGCGCAGCCACAGCGCGTCGGCAGGCGCCGCATCTGCACCGTAGCACTCGATGCCGGTCAGCTTGGCAATGCCGTCGAGCTTGGCAAGGCGGGCGCCGACCGCGGCGCCGGAACCCGGCACCGGCGAGGCGCCGGTTTCCGCCACGTCGAGAACCGCCTCGACGATTTTGCGATAGCCGGTGCAGCGGCACAGCACGCCGCCGAGCGCGTCGAGCACCATCGCCTCGCTCGGCCGCGCCTCGCGCGCCAGGAGATCGCTCGCCGCCATCAGCATGCCGGGCGTGCAGATGCCGCATTGCGCCGCGCCGTGGCGGTGGAAGGCGCGCTGCAGCGCGGCGAGCTCGCCGCGCCCCGCCAGACCTTCCACCGTGGTGATGCTGCGCCCGCCGACCTGGCCGACGGGAACGAGGCAGGCGCAGATCTGCGCGCCGTCGAGCAGCACCGTGCAGGCACCGCAATCGCCGGCATTGCAGCCGATCTTGGTGCCGGTCAGGCCAAGCTCGTCGCGCAGTACGTCGGCAAGGCGGCGCACCGGCTCGGTCTGCACCACTGCGGCGACGCCGTTGAGGCGGAATTCGATGCGCTGCCGCGGATCCCTCATGCGGCCACCAGATCTTCGAGGCTGCGTGCGACGAGAGCAAGGGCGGCATCGCTGCGATAGGCGGCGGCGGCGCGGACGTCGTCGATCGGCGCCAGCTCGGCGAGATGGGCGGCGGTCACCGAGCCGCCGATGCCGGGCGCCAGTCTGCGGCCGATGAGGGTCTGCTCGAGCGCCGCCAGCCGGCGAGCGACCACCGAGCAGGCGCCGACCGCGAGGCGGGCGGCAACGATCGTGCCGTCGGACGCCGTCTCGACGAGCGCAGCGACCATGACGATCGAGATGACGAGGTATTTGCGGGCGCCGAGCTT
>DATAQP010000567.1:0-7399 GCA_036264595.1 Allostellaceae bacterium | reverse complement strand
ACCTTCGTCACCGGCCACAACAGCGAAGGCGTCGTGCCAGACGGTCTCGACTGGCATGCGCTGGCGCGCGGCGCGCCGGTCCTCGTGCTCTACATGGCGCTGAAGCATCTCGACGCCATCGCCCAGCGCTTGATCGCCGGCGGCCGCCCCGTCGATGAGCCGGTGGCGATCGTCAGCAAGGCGGCGACCGCCGATCAGCGCGTCGTCGAAACCACGCTCGGCGGCGCAGCGACGGCGGCACGCGCGGCGGCGATCGAGCCGCCAGCCATCATCGTCGTCGGCGAGGTCGTTCGCCTGCGCGCCGGTCTCGATTGGCTCGGCGCGCTCGCCGGCCGCGTTCTCGTCGCCGATCCGCTCGCGCTGCAGAAGCAGCAGCAGGCGTCGTGAGCAACGCAGTATCATGAGCAACGCAGCGAGGCGCGGCCTCATCATCTTCCTGGCCGGTCTCGCTGTCCTGCTCGGCGCGCTGGTCGTCGAGTATCTCTACCTCAACGCGCCCGGCTCCGGCCTCGCCGAGCTCGCGGCGCCGGCCGGGGTCAGCGTCGGCGGCCCCTTCACCCTGACCGACCAGAACGGCGCGACCCGCCGCCCGGAGGATTTTCGCGGCAGGCTGATGCTGATCTATTTCGGCTATACCTATTGTCCCGATGTCTGCCCAACCGAGTTGCAGACGATGAGCGAGGCGATCGATCGCCTGGGCGCGAAAGGCGACGCGGTGCAGCCGATCTTCATCACCGTCGATCCGGCGCGCGACACGCCGGAGCAGCTCAAATCCTATGCCGAGAATTTTCATCCCCGGCTTCTCGCGCTGACAGGCAGCGCCGAGCAGATCGCCGAGGCTGCGCGTGCCTACAAAGTGTTCTACCAGCCGGTCAAGCAGGGCGACGGCGAATATCTCATGGACCATTCCTCGATTGTCTATCTGATGGATCGCGACGGCCATTACCTCGCGCATTTCGGCGGCAATCTCACGGCCGAGCAGATGGCTGCGACGATCGCCAAGCATCTGTGAGCGGCCATCTGTGAGCGGCCATCTGTGAGCGGGGGCCTCATCCTCGCGGCACCCGCTTCCGGCAGCGGCAAGACGGTAATCACCCTCGGCCTGCTGCGCCATCTCGCGCGCAGCGGATACGGTATCGCATCGGCGAAAGCGGGGCCGGACTACATCGATCCCTCGTTTCATGCCGCGGCGTCGGGTGCGCCCTGCCTCAACCTCGATCCCTGGGCGATGCGCGGCATCACGCTGCAAGGGCTCGTCGCCCAGCTCGAGCGGCGCGCCGAGCATGTCATCTGCGAAGGCGTCATGGGGCTGTTCGACGGCGCCGGCACCGCAGCCGCGGGATCGACCGCCGATCTTGCGGCGATGACCGGCTGGCCCGTCGTGCTGATCGTCGACGCGCGCGGCCAGGGCGCCTCGGCGGCGGCGTTGGTGCGCGGTTTCGCGACGCATCGCCCGGACATCACTCTTGCTGGCGTCATCTTCAATCGCGTGAGCAGCGAGCGTCACGGCAGGATACTCACGGACGCTCTCGCCGCCGCCTTGCCAGCGCTGCCAATGCTGGGCGTCGTGCCGCGCGGCGAGGGGCTCGCGCTTCCCGAGCGTCATCTCGGTCTCGTGCCCGCCGGCGAGCACGGCGCACTCGATGCCTTTCTCGACCACGCCGCCGATCATGTCGCGTCGGCGATCGACGTCGCGACGTTGCTTGCCCTGGCGCGGCGCTCGTCGCTTCCCGCGCCGACCGAACGGGTGCAGCCGCTCGCGCCGCTCGGGCGGCACATCGCAGTCGCGCGCGATGCCGCCTTCACCTTTCTCTATCCGGCGGTCCTCGAAGGTTGGATGCGGGGCGGTGCGGAACTCTCGTTCTTCTCACCGCTCGCCGACGAGGCGCTTGCTTCGACGGCCAACGCCGTCTATCTGCCCGGTGGGTATCCCGAGCTCCATGCCGGCACGCTCGCCGGCAATTCTGCTTTCCTCGCCGGGCTGCGGGCGGCGGCTACCAGGCAGGCGACGATCTATGGCGAGTGTGGCGGCTACATGGCGCTCGGCGAGGCACTGATCGATGGCACCGGGAGGTCCCATCGAATGACAGGATTGCTCCCGCTGGTCACCAGCTTTGCCGTACGGCGTCTGCATCTCGGCTACCGCGTCCTGCGTCTCGCCGGCGCCATGCCGTTCGGCTCGGCGGGCACCGCCTTCCGGGGCCACGAGTTCCACTATGCACGCACCCTCTCCGAGGGACCCGGCGAGGCGCTCTTCGAGACCAGCGATGCCGACGGCCGGGTACTCGGGCCAGCCGGCCTGCGCGTCGGCACGGTCACGGGCTCGTTCATGCACATCGTCGATCGTGCGGCATAAGCTAGCCGGATCAGTGACTTGTGGGACGACAACGCTGAACCATCATCGCTGTCCCGTCTCGCGCCAATGATGGCAGGCGACGCGCTGCCCGGTCTTTATGTCTTCGAGCACCGGACGCTCGGCAGCGCAGAGCTCGGTCGCCTTGGGGCAGCGCGTGCGGAAGGCGCAGCCGCTCGGCGGGTCGAGAGGAGAGGGCAGCTCGCCGGCGAGCACGAGGCGCCGTTTGGCTCGCTCGCGATCGGGGTCGGGGATCGGCGCCGCCGAAACGAGCGCTTGGGTGTAGGGGTGACGCGGCGCGGCGCACACGGTACGGGCGTCGCCCAGCTCGACGATCCGTCCAAGGTAGAGCACCAGGATGCGATGGCTGATATGCCGCACGACGCTGAGATTGTGCGAGATGAACAGCAGGGCGAGGCCACTCTCGTCCTGCAGCGCCTTCAGCAGATTGACGATCTGCGCCTGGATCGAAACGTCGAGCGCCGAGACCGGCTCGTCGCAGACGACCAGCTTGGGCCCGAGAATCATCGCCCGCGCGATGCCGATGCGCTGACACTGCCCGCCGGAGAATTCGTGCGGGTAGCGGTTGATCTGCTGCGCCAGGAGCCCGACGCGGCGCATCATCGCGGCGACGCGCTCCTCGATCGCCGCCCGGCCGAGCGCCGGCTCGTGGGTCCGCAGCGGCTCGCCGATGATCTCGCCCAGCGTCATCCTGGGATCGAGCGCGGCGAGCGGGTCCTGGAAGATGATCTGCATGTCGCGGCGCTGGCGGCGCAGCTCCGCGGCGCCGAGCCCGCCGAGATCGCGGCCGAGCCAGAGAATGCGGCCGGAAGCCGGCTCGAGCAGGCGAAGCACGGCGCGGCCAAGGGTCGATTTGCCGCAGCCGGACTCGCCGACGATGCCGAGCGTCTCGCCTTCGTGCAGATCGAAGCTGACGCCGTCGACGGCTTTCAGGACGCGGCTTCGCGCGAGGAGGCCGCTGCGTACCGGGAAGTGCACGGCGAGGTCTCGCACCGAGAGAAGCGGCATGCTCATCCGGCCGCATCCTCGGGAGCATCCCAATGACAGGCGACGTGGCTGCCCGCCACCGGACGCAGCTCCGGCGCGGTCGTCACGCAGACCGGCAAGCGATGCGGGCAGCGCGCGCGGAAGGCGCAGCCCGACGGCAGGCGCTGCGGGTTCGGCGGCTGGCCGGGGATCGCCGTCAGCTCGGCTGCGTCGGCGTCGATACGGGGCATCGAGCGCAAGAGTCCCCGCGTGTAGGGGTGGCGCGGCCGGTAGAAGATGTCGCGCACGTCCGCCGTCTCGACGATGCGGCCGGCATACATCACGGCGACGCGATCGCAAAGACCGGCGACGACGCCGAGATCGTGGGTGATGAGCACGGTGGCGGTCTTTGTCGCCAGGCGCAATTCGGCCATGAGCTCGAGGATCTGCGCCTGGATGGTGACGTCGAGCGCGGTGGTCGGCTCGTCGGCGATGAGCAACTCCGGGTCGCACAGCAATGCCATCGCGATCATGACACGCTGGCGCATCCCGCCGGAGAGCTCGTGCGGGTAGAGGTCGATGCGCTGCCGCGCATCCGAGATGCCGACACGGTCGAGCATGGCGATCGCCGCCGCGCGCGCCGCGTCGCCGCCCAATCCCTTGTGCACCACCAGCACCTCGGTGAGCTGGACGGCGACTTTGAGATAAGGGTTGAGCGACGTCATCGGGTCCTGAAAGATCATGGCGATTCGTGCGCCGCGGATCCGGTCGAGCGCCTGACGCGACAGGCCGATGAGCTCGTCGCCGCCGAAACGCACACTGCCGGCGGCGCTGCCATTGGCGGCGAGCAGCCCCAAAGCTGCCAGGAAGACCTGGCTCTTGCCGGCGCCCGATTCGCCGACGATGCCGAGCGACTCGCCGGCAGCGAGCGAGAAGCCGACATCCTGAACGGCGCGCACGGTTCCGTCGGGCGTCGCGAAGCTGACATCGAGATGCTCGACCGCCAGGAGCGGCGCGCTATCGATCGCGCGGGTCGAGGGCATCGCGCAAACCGTCGCCGACGAAATTGAAGCAAAACAGGGTGACGGCGAGGAAGCTTGCCGGGAAAAGCAGCGCCCAGGGCGCGCCCTCCATGTTGCGCGCGCCCTCGCTGATCAGCACGCCCCAGGAGGTGTTCGGCTCCTGGACGCCGAGGCCGAGGAAGCTGAGGAAGGATTCAAGAAGGATGACGTGCGGGATGGTCAGCGTCGCATAGACGGCGACCGGCCCGAGAAGGTTGGGGATGATGTGACGGCGGACGATGGTGAGTGGCTTGACGCCGCCGGCGCGCGCCGCTTCGACGAATTCGCGGCGCTTGAGGCTCAAGGTTTGGCCACGCACGATACGCGCCATGTTGAGCCACTCGACGGCGCCCAGCGCGACGAAGATAAGGACGATGTTTCGTCCGAACATCACCATCAGCAGGATGACGAGAAAAAGGAAGGGCAGAGCGTAGAGTATATCGACGATGCGCATCATGACGCCATCGACCATCCCGCCGGCGTAGCCGGCGATGGCGCCCCAGGTCACGCCGATGGCGAGGCTGACGCTGGTCGCGACGATGCCGACGAGGAGCGAGATGCGTCCGCCGTAGAGCGTACGCACGAAGAGGTCGCGGCCGTTCGCGTCAGTGCCGAAGAAATAGCGCGCCGCGAGATCGGGCGGCGTGCCGATATGATCCCAGTCGATCACGTCGAAGGGATGCGGGCTGATCAGCGGCGCGAGCAGCGTCAGGAGCGCAATGATCGCCAGCACGGCGATGCCGCCGATGGCGGGGCGATTGCGCGCGAGGCGGCGCAGGGCGTCCTGCCAGAGGCCGCGCGCCTCCAGCGCCGCCTCGATCTCCTGCGCCTCGTCCTGGATGATGATCTCGGCCATGGCGCCTAGCGATACTCGACCCTGGGATCAAGCAGACCGTATGCCAGGTCGACGACGAGGTTGAGGAGGATGATGAGCCCGCCATAGAAGACGACGACCCCCATGACGAGCGTATAGTCGCGGTTGAGCGCGCCTTGCACGAAATAGCGACCGAGCCCCGGGACCTGGAAGATCTGCTCGATGACGACCGAGCCGGTGATGATGCCGGCGATCGCCGGGCCGAGATAGGAGACGACGGGAAGCAAGGCGGCGCGCATCGCGTGACGACGCAGCGTCAGCTGCTCGGGCAGGCCCTTGGCGCGCGCCGTGCGCAAGTAGTTGCTGCGCAAGACCTCGATCATGCTGCCGCGCGTGAGCCGGGCGATATAGGCGATTTGCGGCAGGCAGAGCGCGATTACCGGCAGCACGGAATGGGCGAGATCGCCGCCGCCCCAGCCGCCGACCGGCAGCCACGAGAGATAGACGCCGAAGATCAGCGAAAGGAGGGGCGCCATGACGAAAGTGGGGATGGTGATCCCCGACATCGCCGTGGCCATGACGGCGAAGTCGAGCCACGAATTCTGGCGCAGGGCGGCCCATGTGCCCAAGAGTGCGCCGACGAGGAAAGCCAAGACGATGGCACAGCCGCCGAGGCGGAGCGAGACCGGGAAGCCGCCGGCGATCAGCTCGGTCACGGTGAAATCCTTGTACTGGAAGGATGGCCCGAAATCGCCGCGCACGATGTTGACGAGATAGCGGCCATATTGCTGGACCAGCGGCTCATCGAGGTGATAGACGCGATTAAGGTTGCCCTCGACCTCGGCCGGGACGCGGCGCTCCTGGTCGAACGGCCCGCCCGGCGCCAGACGCATGATGAAAAAGGCGGCCGTCATCAGCACGAAAAGCGTCGGGAAGGCGCCGAGGAAGCGCCTTAGCGCGTAGCGCAGCATGGGAGGGTGAGGGGCACGGTGAGAACGGTCTGAGTGACGGCGAACCCCTCACCCCGGCCCTCTCCCGCAAGGGGAGAGGGAGAAGAAGAACGCTTCAGCATCTCAATGCTTGGCGATGGCGAGCCACTTCGTCGGATTGTGGTTGAGGATCGTCGGCTGGTAGTTGACGACGTAGGGCTTCACCAGGCGCTTCACGACATAGAAATAGATCGGTGCCATCGGTTGATCGGCGAGCATGATGCGCTCGGCCTCCTCGAGCAGCGCGCCGCGCTTCTCGATGTCGGTCGTCACCGACGCCTGCCTGACGAGCGTATCGTATGTCGCGTTGTTGAAGCCGAAGTCGTTGAGCCCGGCATCCGACAGCAGGAGCTCGGCGAAGGTATTGGCGTCGTTGTAATCGCCGATCCAGCCGGCGCGGAACGCCTGCGTCACCTTCTTCTGCTTACGGTTTTCGAGGAAGACCTTGAACTCCTCGTTGATCAACGTCGCGTTGACGCCGAGCGCCTGCTTCCACATCGAGGCGATGGCGATGGCGATCTTCTTGTGGTTGTCGTTGGTGTTGTAGCGGATCTCGACGGCGAGCGGCCTGGCATCGGAATAGCCCGCCTCGGCGTAGAGCTTCTTCGCCCGCTCGTTACGCTGCGCCTGGCTCAGCTTCGCCTCGTCGGGCGTCTGCGCGCGGTAGGCGAGGACGCCCGGCGGGACCCAGCTATAGGCCGGCAACTCGCCCGCCGCCGTCACCTTCTCGACCAGCGTCTCGCGGTCGATCGCCAGCGACAATGCCTGGCGCAGCTTGGGATTGTCCTTGAACGGCGGCTGCTCCATGTTGAAGCCGTAGTAGTAGGTGCCGAGATAGGGCGCGACCTTGAACTCGTTCGGGAAATTCTGCTTGATGAAGGCGAGCTGGTCATTGGGCACCTCGTTCGTCATGTCGACCTCTCCGGCGCGATAGCGCTTCAGGTCGGTGTTGGAATCCTCGGTCGGAAAATAGGTCACCTCGGTGATCTTGACCGCCTTGGCGTCCCAGTAGGTCGGGCTCTTGGCGAGGACGACCTGCGACTGCGGCGTCCATTCCTTCAGCGTATAGGCGCCGTTGCCGACGAAATTGCCGGCGCGCACCCATTGCGCGCCGAATTTCTCGACCGTGGCGCGATGCACCGGCGCCGCGGCGCCATGCGTCAGGAGGCCGAGCACATAGGGGGTCGGCGCCTTC
>DATAQP010000210.1:0-5646 GCA_036264595.1 Allostellaceae bacterium | reverse complement strand
ATGACCTGCTGGTTGCCCGAAGCCTCGACCTTGTGGACGACATTCGCCATGTCCCAGGGGGCGAGGAACTGACCCTTCTTGATGTTCATCGCCCGCCCGGTGACGGCGGCGGCGACCAGCAGATCGGTCTGCCGACACAGGAAGGCGGGGATCTGCAGCACGTCGACCGCCTCCGCCGCCGGCTTGCACTGCTCGGCGGTATGGACATCGGTCAGCACCGGGCAGCCATAGGTCTCGCGGATCTCTGCGAGGATCTTGAGCCCCTCGCCGATGCCGAGGCCGCGCGGCGTCTCGATCGAACTGCGATTGGCCTTGTCGAACGAGCTCTTGTAGATGAGGCCGATGCCGAGCTTGCCGGTGATCTCGACCAGCGCATGCGCCATCTCGAGCGCATGGGCGCGGCTTTCGATCTGGCACGGCCCGGCGATCAGCGCGAGCGGCCGGTCGTTGCCGATCGTGACATTGCCGACATGGACGTGACGGGGGGTGGTCATGCACCAAGGGCCATTTCAGTGAGTTTCAAATCCAACCTGCGTCCTTCGAGACGCGACCTTCGGTCGCTCCTCAGGATGAGGTAGGCTATTCCCTCCTCATCCTGAGGAGCGCTTGCAGAGCACGTCTCGAAGGACGCAAGCTGCCATTCCAGCCTACCCCAATCCGCAGCTTACACCAACCGCGCCTGGTCGAGCGCGGCGCGGATGAACGAGGTGAAGAGCGGGTGCGGCTCGAAGGGCTTCGATTTGAGCTCGGGGTGGAACTGCACGCCGATGAACCAAGGATGGCCGGGCAGCTCGACGATCTCGGGCAATTCGCCGTCGGGCGACATGCCGGAGAAGCGCAGCCCCTTGTCCTCTAGCCGCCCCTTGTAGTTGATGTTGACCTCGTAGCGGTGGCGGTGGCGCTCGCTGATATTGGTGGCGCCGTAGATCTGGCTGACCTGGCTGCCGGGAGTAAGCACTGCCTCGTAGGCGCCGAGCCGCATCGTGCCGCCGAGATCGCCGCCGGACTGGCGGCGCTCGAGCTGATTGCCGCGCACCCATTCGGTCATCAGCCCGATCACCGGCTCGCGGCACGGGCCGAACTCGGTCGAGCCGGCGTCGGGCAGGTTGGCGAGATGGCGCGCCGCCTCGATCACAGCCATCTGCATGCCGAAGCAGATGCCGAAATATGGCACCTGCCGCTCGCGGGCAAAACGCGCCGCCTCGATCTTGCCCTCGGCGCCGCGCTCGCCGAAGCCGCCGGGCACCAATATGCCGTGGACGCCTTCGAGATGTTGGACTGTGTCCTCCTTCTCGAAGATCTCGGAATCGAGCCAGTTGAGCTTGACCTTGACGTTGTTGGCGATGCCACCATGGGTGAGCGCTTCGGCGAGCGATTTGTAGCTGTCAAGGAGATGCGTGTACTTGCCGACGATGGCGATGTTGACCTCGCCCTCGGGCTTGCGAATGCGGCTGACGATGCCGCTCCAGCGCTCGAGCGCCGGCCGCTCGGGGGCGAGGCCGAAATGGTCGCAGACCTGCTCGTCGAAACCCTCGGCGTGGTAGGCCTCGGGCACGGCATAGATCGTATCGACGTCGAGCGCCGGGATGACGCGCGCCTCGCGCAGATTGCAGAACAGCGCGATCTTCTTGCGCGCGCCCGACGGAATCGGCCGGTCGCAGCGGCAGAGCAGGATATCGGGCTGAATGCCGAGGCCGAGCAGCTCCTTCACCGAGTGCTGCGTCGGCTTGGTCTTGAGCTCGCCGGCCGAGGGAATCCACGGCACCAGCGTGAGATGGACGAAGAGCGTGCGCTCGCGGCCGAGCTCGTTGCCCAATTGGCGGATCGCCTCGAGGAAGGGCAGGCTCTCGATGTCGCCGACCGTGCCGCCAATCTCGCAGAGGACGAAATCCTCGTCACCGAGATCGGCCTGGATGAATTCCTTGATCGCGTCGGTGACGTGGGGGATGACCTGGACGGTGGCGCCGAGATACTCGCCGCGACGCTCGCGCCCAATCACGGTCGAGTAGATCCGTCCCGTGGTGACGCTGTCGCTGCGGCGCGCCGCGACGCCGGTATAACGCTCGTAATGGCCGAGATCGAGATCGGTCTCGGCGCCGTCATCGGTGACGAACACCTCGCCGTGCTGATAGGGGCTCATCGTCCCCGGATCGACGTTGAGATAGGGGTCGAGCTTGCGCAGGCGCACCTTGAAGCCGCGTGCCTGCAGCAGGGCGCCGAGCGCCGCTGCCGAGAGACCCTTGCCCAGTGAGGAGACCACGCCGCCGGTGATGAAGATGTACCGCGTCATGGAATTTCAGTTTAAGGGATGGGTCCTCCGGAACGCCAGCCAAAAGAGGCCGGCGCATGGCTGCTCCTCGCCAATCTCCCCGATTTCCGCCAATGACGGCGCGTCGCGCCGGCCGCCCCCGCCCGGGACGCGAGCCGGCTGGGAGCCGAATCGGCCCCGACTCGGCTATTTCGTCAGCGGCACGCTCGGCGCCGCCGGCTCGGCCGGGGCGCTCGGTGTCGCCGGCTGAGTCTGCTCGATGATCGAGCGCGGCGCGCGCTGTGTGCCGGCCAGAATGGCAAGCACGATGCTGGTCGCGAAGAAGGCAGCGGCAAGGATGGCCGTCGTGCGGGTCAGCAGATTGTGGGTCGAGCGTCCGGTCATGAAGCCAGACATGCCACCGCCGCCGCTCATGCCGAGCCCGCCGCCCTCGCTTTTTTGGATGAGGACGACGCCGATCATCGAGACGGCGAGGATGAGATGGATGACAAGAATGATGGTCGCCATTTCGGAAAATCGCCCGGCAATGCTGGAATGGGCCGTGTTCTAGCCCCTTCGCGCCCGCAAATCCAGCCGCAAATCTAATGGCAACTGCGCGCGATCGCCCAGAAATCCCCGGCGACCAGGCTGGCCCCGCCGACCAGGGCGCCGTCGACATCGGCGACCGCGAGGAGCTCGCCGGCATTGGACGGCTTGACCGAGCCGCCATAGAGGATGCGCACGGCCGCCGCATCGGCGATGCTGTCGACGAGACGCCGGCGGATATGCCCATGCATCTCGCCGACATCCTGGAGCGTCGGCGTGCGCCCGGTGCCGATCGCCCAAACCGGCTCGTAGGCGACGACGAGATCGGCGGCGCCCAGACCGGGCGGGATCGAGCCGGCGAGCTGGCGCGCCACCACGTCGAGCGCCTTCCCGGCGATGCGCTCGGCCTCGCTTTCGCCGACGCAGACGATGGCGACCAGCCCGGCGCGGCGCGCGGCCTGCGCCTTGGCGCGCACGACGACATCGCTTTCGCCGTGATCGCTGCGCCGCTCGGAGTGGCCGACGATGACGTGGCTGCAGCCGGCATCCTTCAGCATCTCGGCGCTGATCTCGCCGGTATGGGCGCCCTTCGCGGCGGCGTGGCAATCCTGGCCGCCGAGCCGGATGGACGATCCGGCGATCGCCTCGCCGAGAATGGCGAGCAGCGTAGCCGGCGGACAGATCAGCAACTCGCAGGCGAGATGCTCGGCCGGCGGGCGGCTCGCTGCGATCGCGCGATGCGCCAGCTCGCGAGCGAGCGTCAGCCCGTCCTCATGCAGCATGTTCATCTTCCAATTGCCGGCGACGAGTTTGCCTCTGCGCTGCGCCATCTGCTGTCTCCTTGCCGCCATCGCCTCTACCACGGCGTGGCGAAGCTTGTCGATCCGTGCGGTCCGGACAACATCCCGGGCAATATCATCGTCGATCGTGCGGCGATCTCCGCTTGATCTCGCCGCTCTCCCGGCGCGAAGTTGTCTTCCCGCGAGATCCTTCCCGCCGCCCGGGCCGCTGATGTCTCACCAGGAAGTTTACGACGAGCCGTATTTCTCGCCCGCCGAGATCGTATCGATCATGTCCGGGCTCATGCTCGCGATGTTCCTCGCCAGCCTCGATCAGACCATCGTGGCGACCTCGCTCTCGACCATGGCGCGGGATCTCAACGGCTGGGAGCTCATGCCGTGGGTGGTTTCCGCCTATCTCGTGACCTCGACGACGACGACGCCGATCTACGGCAGGCTGAGCGATCTCTACGGGCGGCGGCCGGTCCTGCTCGTCGCCATCAGCCTGTTCGTCGGCGCCTCGGTGCTGTGCGCGCTGGCGCAGTCCATGCCGCAGCTCATCGCCGCGCGGCTGCTGCAGGGGATCGGCGGCGGCGGGCTGCGCTCGGTGTCGCAGGCGATCGTCGCCGATGTCGTCCCGCCGCGCGAGCGCGGCCGCTACCAGGGCTATTTCACCACCACCTTCGCGGTCTCGAGCACGCTCGGCCCGGTGCTCGGCGGTTTCTTCGCCGACTATCTCTCCTGGCACTGGATCTTCTGGATCAACATCCCGCTCGGCGCCCTCGCTCTGGCTATGACCAACCGCAACCTCAAGCGGCTGCGCGTGCCCTCGCAGAAGGCGGTGATCGACTGGTTGGGGGCCTTTCTCATTCTCTCCTCGGCGACGCCGCTGCTGATCGGCGTCGGCCGCGTCGAGCAGGCTGGCGGCTGGGGCTCGCCGGGCGTGCTCGTGCCGCTCGGCATCGGTCTCGTCTCGATCGTCGCCCTGATCGCGCGCGAGCGCGTCGCGCCCGAGCCGATGCTGCCGCTCCGCCTGTTCTCCAGCCGCACCTTTTCCTTCGCGTGCCTGGCGTCGTTCCTGACGGCGATGGTGATGATCGGGCTGATCATCCTGGTGCCGATCGATTACGAGCTGGTCGGCGATCTCTCGGCGAACCAAGCCGGCATGCGGCTGATCCCGATCACCGGCGGCACGGCACTCGGCTCGTTCATCGCCGGACAACTCGTCACCCGCACCGGGCGCTATCGCATCTTCCCGGTCCTGGGATCCTCGGCGATGACGGCGCTCTGCGCCACCCTCGCCTATCTTGGCCTCGGCCACACGCTGTGGCTCGACATGATTGCGACCGGCTTACTCGGCGTGGCCTTCGGCTTCCAGATGTCGCCGATGAGCGTCACCGTTCAGAACGCGCTCGATCGCCGCGACACCGGGGTCGGCATGGCAGTCATGATGTTCTTTCGCCTGATGGGCGGGGCTTTCGGCGTCGCACTGCTCAGCACCGTGCTGGTCAGCAGCCTCAATGCCGGCGCCCTCGCGGTGCCGGGCCATGAGGTGCTGGGCAGCAATCCGGGCATCGCGCTCTTCCATCTCGACGAGCGCAGCGCCATCCTCGCCCCTGCCCTGCTCCGCGCCTTCGCGGCCACGATCAGCCATGCCTTCACGCAGCTCTTCATCGTCGCCGCGACGATCGGCGCGCTCAGCGTGATCAGCTCGCTCAGCCTGAAGGAGATCCCGCTGCGCGGCCGTGAGCCGCGGAAGCCCGCGCTCGCTTAAACGTGCTTAGCCCGGAGGGAGACGGGCCGTTACCGTTGGCGCAGCAGAAGCGTTCAACGGGGAGCGGGAGCGATGACGGGATCGAGCGTGAAGATGATCGGCGCGGCGTTGGCCGCGATGTGTTTGCTTGCCGCCGCGTCGGCCTCGGCGCAGACCGCGGCACCGGTGCGCGTCCGCGGCACGATCGCCAGCATCAACGGCCAGGACCTCACAGTGAAGTCGCGCGACGGCAACACTGTCGCCATTAAGCTGGCGCCCGACGTTGCAGTCACCGCCGTGGTCAAGGCCGACATGTCCGA
>DATAQP010000197.1:0-7302 GCA_036264595.1 Allostellaceae bacterium | reverse complement strand
CCCGCACCTCGCCGATCGGAAAGCGGATCGCCTTGCCGTTGCGAGTCGCGAGCAACACGTCGTCATTATCGGTGCAGGTCGCGACATTGATCAGCCGGTCGTCGGCATCCTCGCCCTCGAACTTCATGGCGATCTTGCCGTTGGCGCGCACATCGGTGAAGTCGGAGAGCGCGTTGCGGCGGATATAGCCGTTCGCCGTGGCGAAGACCACGGTGTCGTTCGCCCAGCTCGCCTCGTCCTCGGGCAGCGGCATGATCGTCGAGATGCCCTCGCCCTGCACGAGATTCTGCAGGAGCCCGATCATCGGCTTGCCGCGTGCCTGCGGCGTGCCGAGCGGCAGGCGGTAGACCTTGATCTTGTAGACGCGGCCCGACGAGGTGAAGAACAGCACCGGGGCATGAGTCGAGGCGACGAAGACCTGGCTGACGAAATCCTCGTCGCGCATCGCCATGCCCGAGCGGCCACGGCCGCCGCGATGCTGCGCCCGGTAAGTCGAGAGCGGCACGCGCTTGATGTAGCCGGAATGGGTGACGGTGACGACCATATCCTCGCGCTGGATCAGCGCCTCGATATCGGCCTCGAACTCGACCTCCTCGATCGTCGTCCGGCGCAGCGTCGCGAACTGCTCTTTGATCTCGCGCAGCTCGCTGCGCATGATCTCGAGGACGCGCTGCCGCGAGCGCAGGATGTCGAGATAGTCGCCGATCTCGTGCACGATCGCGTCGAGCTCCTCGGCGATCTTCTCGCGCTCGAGCCCCGTGAGGCGCTGCAGCCGCAGCTCGAGGATTGCCTTGGCCTGCTCGTCCGAGAGGCGATAGCTGCCATCCGGCAGCATGGCGTGTCCGGGCTCGCCGATCAGCGCGATGAGCGGCGCGACGTCGCCGGCCGGCCAGGCGCGGGCGGTGAGCTCGGCGCGCGCCACCGCCGGATCGGCAGCGTTGCGGATCAGCGCGATCACCGCGTCGATATTGGCGACGGCGACGGCAAGGCCGACGAGGATATGGGCGCGCTCGCGCGCCTTGCCGAGGAGATGGGCGGTGCGCCGCGTGATGACCTCTTCGCGGAAGCGGATGAAGGCGAAGAGGACCTCGCGCAAATTCATCTGCACCGGCCGCCCGCCGTCGAGCGCCAGCATGTTGACGCCGAAGCTGGTCTGCAGCGGCGTGTGACGGTAGAGCTGGTTGAGCACGACGTCGGCAACCGCGTCGCGCCTGAGCTCGATGACGACGCGGACGCCGTCGCGGTCGCTCTCGTCGCGCAGATCCGAGATGCCCTCGATCAGCTTCTCGCGGACGACCTCGGCGATGCGCTCGACCATGCGGGCCTTGTTTACCTGGTAGGGCACCTCGGTGACGATGATCGCCTCACGCTCCTTGCGCAGCTCCTCGATATGGACCTTGCCGCGCATCACCACCGAGCCACGCCCGGTGCGATAGGCGGCGACGGTGCCGGCGCGGCCGACGATGATGCCGCCGGTCGGGAAATCGGGTGCCGGGACGATCTCCATCAGCTCCTCGATGGTGATCGCCGGATTGTCGATCGCGGCGATGCAGGCATCGACGATCTCGCCGAGATTGTGCGGCGGGATGTTGGTCGCCATGCCGACGGCGATGCCCGAGGCGCCATTGACCAGGAGGTTGGGAAAGCGTGCCGGGAGGACCTTCGGCTCCAGGATCGTCTCGTCGTAATTGGGCTGGAAATCGACGGTGTCCTTGTCGATGTCGTCGAGCAGCGCGTCCGCGACTCGCGCCAGCCGCGCCTCGGTGTAGCGCTCCGCCGCCGGCGGATCGCCGTCCATCGAGCCGAAATTGCCCTGGCCGGCGACGAGCGGCACGCGCATGGCGAAATCCTGCGCCATGCGCACCATCGCGTCGTAGATCGCGGCGTTGCCGTGCGGATGATACTTGCCCATCACCTCGCCGACGATGCGTGCCGATTTGCGGAACGGCCGGTTCCAGTCATAGCCGCCATCCTTCATCGCGTAGAGGATGCGGCGATGCACCGGCTTCAGCCCGTCGCGCACGTCGGGCAGCGCCCGCGACACGATCACGCTCATGGCGTAATCGAGGTAGGAGCGCTTCATCTCCTCCTCGATGGTGACCGGGGTGATGTCGAAGGATGGCGGGTTGGGTGGCGTCGGTGTGTCGGTCAAATACGGGTCCGGGCGTTGGGGCGAATTGGGGGGCCGACAAGCGAAACGCTGGCGCGGTCGGCCAGCGTTTCAGTTCGATGTCAATCTAGACCATTTCGCGTTTGCGAACAACCGCCGCGATGCCCCGCCAGCGCGGCGTTCCCAGGCGATTATCGATCCTCACTTCTGCGTGACGACGCCTCGCTTTCGCGCTGCATCGGCCTATATCCCGTATCCCGCCGAACTTCCATAACATGGTAAGGAATAGAGACGATGCGCGACGACACCTCGCCCGCCCTCTCGCGGCTGGTCGCCCTGTGGGGGTGGCGGCGGCAGATCGCCGAGCTCTATGCTGGGATCCGCGCCGCCGCCGCGCCAGAAGCGGCGTGGCAGGAATGGCGGCGGACGCGCGATGCGCTCTTCCGCGCTCATCCGCAATCGCCGCTCGCACCGCATAAGCGCGCCGCCTTCCGTAGCCTGCCCTATTTTGCTCACGATCCCGCCCTGCGCTTCCTCGTCGAGCTGGAGACGCCGCCCGATGCCAGCGCCGAGACGATGACGGCCGGCGCCGACGGCACGGTCACACTATTACCCTTCGCGCGCACGCGCGGTCTTACCACGGCGCTGGGCGGCGAGCTGACGCTCTACTGGATCAGCATCTATGGCGGTGGCGTCTTCCTGCCGTTCCGCGACGCCACCAGCGGCAAGACGAGCTATGCCGGCGGACGCTATCTGCTCGACACCATCAAGGGCGCCGATCTCGGCATGGTCGGCGAGCGGGTCGTGCTCGATTTCAACTTCGCCTACAACCCGTCCTGCGCCTATTCCGATCAATGGATCTGCCCGCTGGCGCCGCCGGCCAACACGCTTCCCCGCAGCGTCGCGGCGGGCGAGCGCATGGATCGAGAGCTCGGAGCCTCTTAACCCCTGGCCTCATGGCATGCTGGTTTCGCCATCCTCCGGCGGCCGGACGACGAGATGGATGTCGCGGCCGAGCCATTCGCCGCTCTCCTCCCAGCGGAGGGTGAATTGGACGCTCTGGCCGGGAAGCAGCTTCGCGGTCGTCAATGCGGCGACGCAGAATCCCAAGCCGGAATCCTCGGTACGCTGCTCCGCGATCTCCGTCCAGCCGTCGACGCCCCAATGTATGAGGGCCGGAGCCGGCACGCCGATGGCGAGGGACGCGCCGGACGGTATCGAGGTGATCGGCGCATGAAGAAACCAGAAGGCGTAGCGCGCGGCGCAGCGCCTGCCGCGATAGCGCAACCATGTCGCCCAGGGCCGGTCGACGGGATGACCCAATTGCCGCGAGATCATCAGCTTTATGAATTCGGCATGCGCCCAGGCGAGAGGCATGGCGGAACCGGTCGGCCGACCGAGTTCGAGCCGTCGCGACGGAATCGGATCGTCGTCCCAGATTTGCTCCGGGATCATCCCGCCGGGACTTGCCGTCGCCGCCATCGCCTCGAGATAGGGTAGCGGATCGCGGCCTGCCACCAGCTCGTAATGGCCGCGCTCTCCCGTGAGCAACGGCCACGGCCGACCGCGCCCCACGCCGTCGAACGGCCTGCCATCCTCGTGCTCGCCGTAGCCGTCACCGCTATAGCGTCGCCACACCGGCCCCGAGGGGGTATCGACCTTCAGATAGTGATCGACGACCTTGAGCGTGTCGCGCACGAGCGGATCGTCGGCGTCGCGCAGGCCGAAGCGCACGAGTTGCAGGAAATCGGTACCGATCTGCCGATCGGCCGAGAGATCGCCGAGATCGTTGCGGTTGCGGACCGGCACCCGGTCGTGCAACGCCTCGTGATCGAGCAGGACGCGCAACGGTGCCGTCCGTATGAAATAGCCGCTGACGCCCAGCCCCGAGCACAAAGAGGTGCCGGTCACCGCCGTCCAACGCTCGATATTGGCATTCCAGAAATCCGCCAGCTCGAGCGCCCAATCGCTGGCTCGTGACGGTAGAAACGCGCTCCCGGATACGAGCGCGCTGATGCAGACGGCGAGCGTGAATGCATTGACCCCGGCATTTTCCTCCCAGCGGTCCTGCGCCGTTGCCGGCCCCGCCATCGCGATGAAGGACAGCGCCCGACGCACCATATCGCCGGTCTCGATGCCGCCGAGCGCACTGGATTTGTGAAGAGCGGCGGCGAGAAGGACCGGAAACGCCGTCTCGTCAAGTTGTACGCCGCTCCAATAGGGTCGGCCTCCGAGCCATTGGTTCTGATACCAATGGCCGTCCTCGTTCTGCGTCGCGATCAGATAGCGGAGCGTGTCCCGCGCCTCATCGTCGGCGCCGACTGCCAGGAGCGCGCCCGCACATTCGACGAGGTCCCGCGGCCAGACGAGGTGGTACCCGCCGCGCTCCTCGCCGCTGTCGCCCCAGGGGATGCTGAGGCTCGCGACCATCGCCCCCGGATAGGTCTTGTCGAGATGAGCGTGCAGCACGGTTCCCGAAACGAGAAACTGCTCGCGCAGCAAGGTCGGAATCTCCATCGCCAGCACGAAGCGCTCGCTCGCTCTGCGCTGCCAGTCGTGCCACTCGGCGATCTGGCGATCGAGGATGCTGTCGAACGGCTCGAGCAAGGCCGAGATCGCCAGCGTCGCTGCCGCCTCACGGCTGCTGCCAAATGCGAGCGCGATCACCGCCGCGCTGGGAAGCGCGCCGATGAGCGCGACATTGCCCGGACCGGCCGATGGATAGGTCCAGGTCAGGCGGCCGTTGCGGGCAAAATCCTGCCATCCGTCGCTGAACCCGACATAGCCGGCGCTGGCCGCTCCCAGCGCATCGCGTTGGTCGGAATCTACCGCGGCCAGCGCCATGGCGAAGGGTCCTTGATCGGCGCCGAGAATGCGACGTCCGCGGTAGCGCTCGACCACGGCACAGTTGCCCTGGCCGGTCGCCCCGAGATGCGGCGCCACCAGAACATACAGCCGGAGATCGCTATCGCCGTCGAGCGTCGTCTCGATCACCAGCGCATCGCGTTCCGGATCGGGCGTGATCCGCAGCCGCAGCCGATACCGTTCATGGACATGCGTGATCTCGGCGGCCGGAACACCCGCTCCGATAACGCGCACCGAATAGTCGGCCACCCGTTTGACCTCGACCCAGAAGCCGCGGTCATCGGCGACGATGAAGCCGAGATCGCGTATTTGCGGGATGTCGACGCGCGGGTAGTAGACCTCGTTGACGATGCCGAAGCCGAGCGTGAACCACAGCCGCGACGGACCGATCGAGGAGCCGACCATATCCTTCGCGCTGCTCGTCCAGGTCGGACGAATGCCAGGATGCCCGGGAGCATCGCTCAGCGCTTGGCCGGATTCATTCCCAATGGCATCCATGCGGGATTCCCTGGAGACTGAACACCAATTTGACACCTCCGAAACGAGTATGTCTCCTTAGGCTGCGCAAGTCATCGCAAAGAGAGTGCTCTTTGGCCGCAGTCTCTCTCATCGCCGACGTGGGTGCGACGAATGCGCGCTTCGCATTGCTCGATGCAAAGGGCGACATCGGCAGCATCCGCGTCCTGACCGGTGAAGATTACCCATCACTCGAAAAGGCGATCCAGGCTTATCTCGACGAGGATCGGTCTTTCTCGGCCGTGTCGGGCCAGCGTCTACAAGCGGCCGCTCTCGCCATTGCCGGGCCGGTGAGCGGCCAGCAGGTCGCGCTCACCAATCATCCATGGTCCTTCTCGATCGAAGAGTTGCGCGCCCGCTTGGCCGTCGAGCGCCTGCTCGTGGTCAACGATTTCGCGGCGGTCGCGGCGGCGATACGGTCTCTCAAACCTCATGACCGCAATCAGGTCGGCGGCGGCAGCCCGGTAGCGGGTGCGCCGATCGGCGTCCTCGGCCCGGGGTCGGGTCTTGGCGTCGGCGGCGTCATCCCGACCCGAAGCGAATCGTACGCGCTGTCCGGCGAGGGCGGGCACGCGACGATGGCGCCGGTGACGGCTCGCGAGAGCATCGTGCTTGACCACATGCGCCGGCGTTACGAGCACGTCTCGGCGGAGCGGGTGCTGTCAGGCCCCGGTCTGGTCAATCTCTACAATACGCTCGCCGAGATCGACGGCGTACCGGCGGCTGCCTACTCGCCGGCCCAGATCGCAGATCCCCAAATCGGGATACGCGACCCGCGATGCCGCGAAGCGACCGATATGTTCTGCGCCATGCTCGGCACGATCGCCGGCAATCTCGCGCTGACGCTCGGCGCCCACGGCGGCATCTATATTGCCGGGGGGATCGTGCCGAAGCTGGGCCATGTCTTTACCGCCAGCCGGTTTCGCGAGCGTTTCGAGGACAAGGGGCGAATGCGTCCGTTCCTCATGACGATCCCCACCTATGTCATCACGCATCCCTTCCCCGCCTTCCTCGGCCTGGCTAATCTGCTGAGCGAAAACGCGGCGCCCCCGCAGTAACGGGCGCATACCTACCCCTCCACGGTTCAGGAACACCGGCTGCGCGCGGCTGTTGTCGCGTGCGAAAGCAAGGAGGCAGCATGGCCCGCAACGCACGCAATTCCGCCCGCAGCTCCGCCGCCGCATCGCGCACGGCGACGCAGCATCGCAAGATCCAGCGGCAAGTCCGTCGCGCCGATCGGCGCAACCCCAAGATCCGTCGCGGTTTGTAAAGTGTGCGGCGCGCGAGCTTGGCAGATATGGGTTTTCTGGGCCGCTTCGATTACTTGCTCGTGGGGTCGACGGGGGTCTCGGAGCTGCTGCCCGCCGCGGAGCGTCGCCTGGGCCGACGGACGGCTCTCACCTTCCCGCTCCTTCCACCTCCGCAGAAGAACTGATCGCCGCCGTCGGACTCGAGCCCCGACACGCCTACTCCAGGCGGCATCTCGAGCCTCTCCAGGACCTCTCCCGTTCGAGGATCCAACCGCCTCAAATCGCTCTCGTCACCTTCCCAGGTGCCGTGCCAGAGATCGCCGTCGATCCAGGTGACCCCGGTGACGAAGCGGTTGGACTCGATGGTGCGAAGGATCGCACCTGTTTGAGGATCGACTTGATGGATCTTGCGGCCCCGATGCTGCCCCACCCAGAGCGTCCCTTCGGCCCAGGCGAGGCCCGAGTCACCGCCGCCTCCGGGCGCCGGGATCGTGGCGAGCACACGGCCGGTCTTCGGGTCGATCTTCTGGATGCGATCTTCGGCGAGCTGAAACAGGTGCT
>DATAQP010000558.1:0-7516 GCA_036264595.1 Allostellaceae bacterium | reverse complement strand
GCAGGACCAGGGTCGGACAGCGAATGGCATCCCAGTCCGGCCACAGATCGATATCGTCCTCGACCGTCTTGAATACCTCGGCGATCGCCGGATCATAAGCGCGGCCGAGCGTGCCGTCGGGCCGGCGCCGCGCGCCATGCTCCGCGAGATGGCGCCATTGCGCATCGCTCAGCGCGCCGAAACTGGCGGAAACCTGGCGCAGATAGGCTTCGAGCGCGGCGAGATCGGCGAAGACCGGATCGGCGCCGACATAGGCGGCGATGCGCAACAGCCCCTCCTTGGCGATCAGCGGGCCGATATCGTTGATCACCAGGCGGCGGATCGGCGTGCCGGGCTGCGCCGCGAGCATCATGCCGATGAGCCCGCCCATCGAGGTGCCGACGAGGTGGATCTCGCCGACGTCGAGGCGGGCGATCAGCGCCGCCATGTCGGTGAGATAGAGCGGATAGTCGTAATCGCCGGCGTGGCTCAGCCATTCGCTCTTGCCGCGTCCGACGATATCGGGGCAGACGACGCGGAAGCGGCGCGAGAGGGCGCCGGCGAGATCGTCGAAATCGCGCCCGTTGCGCGTCAGCCCGTGGACGCAGAGCACCGTCGGCGCCCCCGGCGGCCCGGCCCATTCGGTATAGGCGACCCGGTGGAAACCGTGCGGGCCAAGGCAGGACAGATCGTGGCTGGTCATAGACATGCGAGCATCCGGTTTGGCATCGATGGCACCAGTCTAGCCGATCTCGAGCCGGGACGGCGCAATTGCGCGTCATTCACCGGACCTTAACCAATGTGGCGGAAGATGAAAGCTGGATTTGTCGGATCGCGGCGGGCGTTTCATGGCTGAAAATCTAACGATGGCTGCGTTCTTCCGGTCAAAAGCCGGCACCGGCTTCGTTTCCTTTCTGTGCCTGTCGGCGGTCATCGCGGCTTCCCTCGCCTATGGCGGCTATTATCTCAGCCGCGAGGGGTTCACCCGCAGCAAGAGCGAGGAAAAGATCACCGCGCTGCAGCTCGTCGATGCCTTCGTCGCCGATTATTCGGACAATCGCGGCAAGTTCATGTCGGGCGATGCGCCGGTGCCGGCGACCTTTCGCGCCCATGCGATCGAGCACTTCAACAAGATGCGCGACACGTCGAGCGCGTTGCGCCTGCTGATGGTCGGACCGGCCGGACGCGAGATCGCCATACCGCCGGCCGACGACGATATGGCGGAGACGATCCGACGTTTCGCCGCGGCAGAAAAGCCGCAACCCGAGACGCGCTTCATCACCTTGCACGGCGAGGTCTCGTTTCGCACGCTCTACCCTTCCCTCGCCAGCCAGCAGAGCTGCGTCGACTGCCACAACAAGCTGCAGCCTGGCGCGCATTGGAAGCTCAACGACGTGCTCGGCGCCTTCGTCGTCGACGTGCCTGCGGGCTCGTTTCTGACGCGCACGCGCTGGCAGAACGCCGGGCTGGGCGTCGCCACCTTCTTCCTCCTCGGCCTCGTCGGCCTCTACATCTCGGTACTGCATTTCCGTCAGCTCGCCGAGCGCGAGAGGACGCAAGCGCGGCTGAAGGAGAGCGAGGAGCGCTTCCGCGACTTCGCCGAGACCGCCTCCGACTGGTTCTGGGAGCAGGATGAAAATCTGCGCTTCAGCTACCTGTCGAGCGGCGTCGATGCGCAATCGGGCCTGCCGGTCGACGCGCATATCGGCAAAACCCGCCGCGAGGTCGTTCATCTCGGCGTGACCGAGGAGCAATGGCGGGCGCATGACGCCGATCTCGCCGCCCACCGCCCCTTCCACGATTTCCAGTTTCAGCGCGAAGGCGACGACGGCGCCATCCGGCATATCCGCATCAGCGGCCGTCCGGTCTTCGATGCGACCGGACGCTTCGCCGGCTATCGCGGCACGGCGCGCAACGTCACCGACGAGGCCGAGGCCGAGATCGAGCTCGAGCGCCGCGTCGGCGAGCGCACGGCCGAGCTGCAGGAAGTGCAGGAAGAGCTCCTGCGCAAGGAGCGTCTGGCAACGCTCGGCCAGTTGACGGCGACGGTCAGCCACGAGCTGCGCAATCCGCTCGGCGTCATCCGCAATACCATGTTCACCATCACCGAGGCTGCGCAGGCCAACGGGCTCAAGCTCGACCGGGCGTTCGGCCGGATCGAACGCAGCATCGGACGGTGCGACGCGATCATCACGGATCTGCTCGACTACACGCGGATCCGTCAGCTCCGGCGCGAGAAGTTCCCGCTCGATTCCTGGCTTGCCGAGGTTCTCGACGAGCAACAGATCCCCAAGCGCATCGCGCTCATCCGCGAATTCGATGCCGGCGATCCCGTCGTCTCCGTCGACGCCGACCGCCTGCGCCGCGTGATCATCAACCTCGTCGACAATGCGGCGCAGGCGATCGAGGGCGATCGCGAGACAACGAACCCGACGCCACCCCGCATCACCGTGCGCACCCGGATCGCCGCCGAACGCGTCGAGATCGAGATCGAGGACAGCGGGCCGGGCATTCCGCCGGACATCTTCAAGCGCATCTTCGAGCCGCTTTTCAGCACCAAAGGGTTCGGCGTCGGGCTCGGGCTCCCCACGGTAAGGCAGATCATGGAGCATCATGGCGGCAATATCGAGATAAGCAGCGAACCCGGACGCGGCACAAGGGCGCTGATCTGGCTGCCCTTGGCGCGCCCAGCGGAGATCGCCGCATGAGCGCCGCAGCAGCGATACTGATCGTCGACGACGACCGCGACCTCGCCGAGAGTCTGGCCGACGTGCTCGAGGCGCGCGGCTATGCCGTCGAGCTCGCCGGCAGCGGCGAGGAGGCCGTCGAGCGCTTCCGGTGCCGCGACTTCGACGTCGTCTTCACCGACGTCAAGCTGCCGGGGATGAATGGAGTCGAGAGTCTGTTCGCCTTCCGCCAGATCAAGCCGGACGCCAAGGTCGTGATGATGACCGGGTTCAGCGTCGAGCAGCTTCTCACGCGAGCCGTCGAGAACGGCGCGCTCGCCGTCCTGCACAAGCCCTTCGCGATTACCGACCTCCTGGCCGTGCTCGAGCGCATCAAGCCCACGGGCGTCGTCGTGCTTGCCGACGACGACGACGATTTCGTCGACAGCATCGAGCCCCTTCTGCGCGGCGCCGGCTATCGCGTCCTGGTCGCGCGCGACGGCGGCGACGCCGTGGCGCGGGTCGCGGCGGGCGGCATCGACCTTCTCATCCTCGATCTCGGCCTGCCGGTGCTCAGCGGGCTCGACGTCTATTGCCGCCTGAAAGAGCTGGGAAAGCTGGTCCCGACCATCGTCGTGACCGGCCGCGCCCATGACGATAGCCTGGGCGGCGACGTCATGCGCGCCGTCGCCGCGAGCTTCCTGGTCAAGCCGTTCGACGCCGCGCATCTGCTCAGCGCCGTCACGGCGAGCCGGCCCTAGGCCGCGGCGATCGAAGTGGCTGAGATGCACCGGCGCGTTCTCATCGTCGACGACGACGGCGATTTCGCCGAATCGCTGCTCGACCTGCTCGCGCCGAAAGGCTACCTGGTGCAGGTCGTCGGCACGGCGGAGCGCGCGCATGCCAGCCTGAGGAGCTTCGATGCCCAGGTCGCGCTCTTCGACATCCGCCTCGGCCTCGCCAGCGGCGTCGATCTCTTCGCCTCGCTGAAAGCCGAGCGACCAGAGCTCATCGGCGTGATCATGACGGCGCATGTCGACAGCAAGACCGCCATCGAGGCGTTGCGCCGCGGCGCCTATGACTATATCGACAAATCGTGCCACCCCGGCGAGCTCTACGCCGTGCTCGAACGCTGCTTCGACAAGATCCAGCTCCGGCAGGAGCGCACATCCGCCTACGAGGCGCTACGCGTCGCCAAGGAGGCCGCCGAACGGGCCAATCGCGCGAAGTCGGACTTCTTGGCGACGATGAGCCATGAGCTGCGCACGCCGCTGAACGCGATCATCGGATTTTCCGAGATCATGGCGGCGCAGGGACTCGGTCCCGTCGGCAACGAGAAGTATCTCGGCTACATCAAGGACATCAATGACAGCGGCGTCCACCTCCTGGCGATCATCAACGATATCCTCGATCTCTCCAAGGCCGAGGCCGGCAAGCTGGAGATGCGCGAGGACGTCGCCGAATTGCGCCATATCATCGACGCCGCCATGACGATGGTGCTGGCGCGGGCCAAGAGCAGCGGCGTCACCCTGGTCAGCGAGATCCCGGCCGAGCTGCCCTATCTCTGGTGCGACGAGCGCATGCTGAAGCAGGTGCTGCTCAACATCTTGTCGAACGGAATCAAGTTCACGCCATCAGGCGGTCGGGTCGCGGTCACCGTCGGGCAGCGCGATGGCGCGCTCGTCATCGCCATAAGCGACACCGGCATCGGCATCGCCAGCGCCGACATCGCCAAGGCCTTCGAGCCGTTCGGCCAGGTCGATAACCGGTTGAGCCGGAAATATGACGGCACCGGTCTCGGCCTGCCGCTGGCGGCGGCGATGATCGCCCAGCACGGCGGCAACCTCACCTTGACCAGCGAGGTCGGCAGCGGCACGACCGTCACCATCGTCATCCCGGCGCAGCGCCTGCTGCCCGCCATCCAGGCGATCGCCTAGCACCGCATGCCCCCCTCCCTGGCGGGAGACGGGAAGCTCCGGCTTCATCACGATTGCCCGACCCCGTCGCTCTGGGCTAAGACCTTGCCGCAGCAGACATCTTGAGGCAGGTGAGGAATGGCCGCTCGCGGGCCGCTTTCAGGCATTACCGTCGTCGATCTCTCGCGCATTCTTGCGGGCCCCTATTGCACCTTCCTGATGGCCGAGCTGGGCGCACGGGTGATCAAGGTCGAGCCCCCCGACAAGGGCGACGACGCGCGCCATTACGGCCCGTTCATTGCCGGCAAATCGAGCTATTTCCAGTCGGTCAATCGCGGCAAGCAATCGATCGCCCTCGATCTCAAGAACGACGGCGACAAGCGCATCTTCGAGAAGCTGCTGGAACGCGCCGACGTCCTGATCGAGAATTTCCGTCCCGGCACGATGGAGAAGCTCGGCTACGGCTGGGACGGTCTGCACGCGCGCTATCCCAGGCTGATCTATGCCGCGGCGTCGGGTTTCGGCCATACTGGCCCCAACTCGCGCGATCCCGCCTACGACATGGTGGTCCAGGGCCTCGGCGGTATCATGAGCATCACCGGCCATCCCGACGCGCCGCCGACCCGGGTCGGCACCTCCGTCGGCGATATCGGCGCCGGGCTCTATACCGCGGTCGCCGTCAACGCCGCCCTCCTCCATCGCGAGCGCAGCGGCGAGGCGACCAAAATCGACATCGCCATGTTCGACTGCCAGCTCGCCTTGCTCGAGAACGCCATCATGCGCTACACCACGACCGGCGAGATCCCCGGGCCGATGGGCGCGCGCCATCCCTCGATCACGCCGTTCGAAGCGTTTCCGACGGCGGACGGTCACATCATCATCGCCGCCGGCAATGACGGGCTCTGGGTCAAGCTCTGCGCCGCGCTCGGACGTGCCGAGCTGGCGAGCGATTCGCGCTTCAAGACCAACGATCTGCGCAATACCAATAACGGCACGCTGCGCGGCGAGCTCGACCCCATCCTCGCCACCAAGCCGACAGCTTCCTGGGTCGAGATATTGGGCAAGGCGGGCATCCCCTGCGGGCCGATCAACAACATCGCCCAGGCGCTGCAGCATCCCCAGGTGCCGGCGCGCAACATGCTGGTCGAGACCAAAGATGCGGCGGGCAAGACGATGCGCCTCGCCGGCAACCCGATGAAGCTCTCGGCCTTCGCCGATCCGACGATTCGCGCGCCGGCGCCCGATCTCGACGGCGACCGCGCGGCCATCCTGCGCGAGCTGGGGCTGTAATATACCTTGGCCGTCATCGCCGGGCTTGACCCGGCGATCCACGTCTTGCCGGCTTAGCCAAGAAAGGCGTGGATGCCCGGATCAAGTCCGGGCATGACGAAAACAGGAAACCTTGACGACTCCAAGAAAAGGGTCACGTCACCATGGATAATCGCCTGCAACCCACGCTCGATCCGCATGCTTTGGCGCGCGATCTCTCCAACAAGCTGCTCATCGACGGGACGCTGCGCCCTGCCGTCTCGGGCAGAAGCTTCGCTGTCATCAACCCGGCGACCGGCGCCACCATCGCTGAGGCGGCCGAGGGCGCCGCCGCCGATGTCGATCTCGCCGTATCAGCCGCCAGGAAGGCGCAGACGGGATGGGCGAAGACGGCGTCGCGCGAGCGCGGCCGGCTGGTCGGCGAATGCGGCCGATTGCTCACCGCGCATAGCGAGGAGCTCGGCCGCCTCATCGCCCTCGAGACCGGCAAGGCGCTGCGCACCGAGAGCCGCATCGAGGCGTCGGTCGTCGCCGACATCTTCACCTTCTTCGGCGGTCTCGGCTCGGAGCTCAAGGGCGAGACCGTGCCGTTCCGCCCCGACATGCTGACCCTGACCATCCGCGAGCCGATCGGAATCGTCGGCGCGATCATTCCGTGGAACGTGCCGGTCATGCTGATGGCGCTCAAGATCGCGCCCGCCCTCGTCGCCGGCAACGCCGTCATCGTCAAGGCCGCCGAGGAGGCGCCGCTCGCCGCCTTGCGCGCCTGCCAGATCATGAACCAGGTGCTGCCGCCGGGCCTCTTCAACCTCCTGACCGGCGACGGTCCCGGCTGCGGCGCGCCGCTCGTCGCCCATAAGGGCGTCGGCAAGGTGACCTTCACCGGCTCGGTCGAGACCGGCAAGATCGTCTACCATGCCGCCGCCGACAAGCTCATCCCGGTGACGCTCGAGCTCGGCGGCAAGAGCCCGATGATCGTCATGGGCGACGCCGATATCGACAAGGCGGTGGCGGGCGCCGTCGCAGGCATGCGCTTCACCCGCCAGGGCCAGAGCTGTACCGCCGCCTCGCGCATCTTTGTCCACGAGGCCGTGCACGATGCCTTCGTCGACAAGCTCAAGGGCAAGGTCGATGCAATGAAGATGGGCGATCCGCTCGACGAGGCGACCGATATCGGCGCCATCATCTCGCGGCCGCAATTCGACAAGGTGCAGTCCTATATCCGCATCGGCGAGGAGACCAAGGGCATGCGGGCGCTGCGCTGCTCGGCCATGCCCAAAGATAGCGCTCTCAAGGACGGGCTCTTCGTCCAGCCTGTCATCTTCATCGGCGGCGGCAACGACAACCGCCTGGCGCGCGAGGAGATCTTCGGACCGGTCACCTGCATCATCAAGTTCCGCGACTACGAGGAGGCGCTCGCCGCCGCCAATGACAGCGAATACGGCCTCGCCGCGACGATCTGGACGCGCGACCTCAAGACCGCGCTCGACGCCAGCCACCGGCTCGAGGCGGGCCTCGTGCAGGTGAACCAGAACCTGGTCGTGCAGGCCAACATGTCCTATGGCGGCGTGAAGCAGTCAGGCCTGGGCAAGGAAGCCTCGCTCGAATCCATGCTCGAACATTTCACCACCAAGAAGACGATCATCTTCAGCCTCGGCTGAGGAAGACCGCCGCTAGACGGCGGAG
>DATAQP010000140.1:0-8549 GCA_036264595.1 Allostellaceae bacterium | reverse complement strand
TTGACCTTCTTCCCGATGCATTTCCTCGGCCTCGCCGGCATGCCGCGGCGCATCGCGGAGTACCCCGACGCCTTCGCCGGCTGGAACTACGTCGCCTCGATCGGCGCCTTCATCAGCTTCGCATCGACGCTGTGGTTCATCTTCATCGTCTTCCACACGCTGCTCGCCGGCAAGAAGGCGGCTGCCAACCCGTGGGGCGAGGGGGCGACGACGCTGGAATGGCATCAGCCGTCGCCGCCGCCTTTCCACACCTATGAAGAGCTGCCGGTCATAAAATAGGCCGGCGGCAAGCGGGACGTCATCCTTGGCCAACACCTCCTCCGCAGATCTTCTGAGCGCCAACCGTAGCAGCGGCGCCGCAGGAGTGCTCGATCCCGGCGTCGACGACTACATCGCGCTGCTCAAGCCGCGCGTCATGTCGCTCGTCGTCTTCACCGGCTTCGTCGGCCTCTATCTCGCGCCGGGACATCTCCACCCCTTCCTCGCGGCGGTCGCGGTGCTGTGCATCGCGGTTGGCGCTGGGGCGGCCGGGGCGATCAACATGTGGTATGACCGCGATATCGATGCGGTGATGAAGCGCACCCAGTCGCGGCCGCTGCCTGCCGGCCGTATGGCGGCCGGCGATGCGCTCGGCTTCGGCTGCGTCCTCGCCGTCGCTTCGGTCGTTGTCATGGGGCTCGCCGTCAACTGGGTGGCAGCCGCTCTGCTCGCCGGCACGATCGCCTTCTACATCCTCATCTACACGATGTGGCTCAAGCGGCGGACGCCGCAGAACATCGTCATCGGTGGCGCCGCCGGCGCCTTCCCGCCGATGGTCGGCTGGGCCGCGGTGACCGGCGATGTCGGCGCCGCCTCGCTCATCCTCTTCGCCCTCATCTTCTTCTGGACGCCGCCGCATTTCTGGGCGCTGTCGCTGTACCGCACCGGGGACTATGCGCGTGCCGGCGTGCCGATGATGCCGGTGGTCGCGGGCGCGCGCGAAACCAAGAAGCAGATGCTGCTTTACACCGTCGTGCTGTGGCCGATCGCGCTGGCACCCACCTTCCTCGGCCTGACCGGGCTCGTCTATGGCGTCGTGGCGCTGGTGCTGAGCGCGCTGTTCACACTGACCGCGATCCGGGTCTGGTACGATGACGGCGAGGCGAGCGCCAAGCGGATGTTCGCCTTCTCGATCCTCTATCTCTTTCTGCTCTTTGCCGTCATGGTCGTCGACAGGGCGCCTGGGCTCGCCGGTGGCGTCGGCGCGTTGCTCGGGGGCGGCGGCTGAATGGTCATGGTGTCGGCAATGGATGATCGCCAGCGTCGCATCCGCGGCAAGAACCGGGCTCTGCTCGCCGTTCTCGTCGGCCTCGTCGCGTTGTTCTACGCGATCACCATCGTCAGGATGGGCCACTGATGGAACGCCGCAATGGGCGCGTGGCGGCAGGGCTCGCCGCGATCGTCGTCGCCATGATCGGCGCGTCCTTCGCCTCGGTGCCGCTCTACCGCCTGTTCTGCGAGGCGACGGGCTATAGCGGCACCACCCAGCGCGCCACGGCGGTGCCGGACCGGAGCACGGCCAGTGCCGCGCTCGTCACCGTGCGCTTCAACGCCGAGACGGCGACCGAGCTTGGCTGGGACTTCCGGCCGCTCCAGGATCAGGTCACCGTGCATCCCGGCGAAGAGCGCGTCATCGCCTACCGCGCGGTCAATCGGACGAAGGAGCCTGTGACCGGCACCGCGACCTTCAACGTCACCCCGTTCAAGGCGGGCATTTATTTCAACAAGCTGCAATGCTTCTGCTTCACCAAGCAGCATCTGGCGCCCGGCGAGAGCGCCGATCTCTCGGTGTCGTTCTTCGTCGATCCCGACATACTGACCGACCCGAACACGCGCGATGTCGACACGATTACCTTGTCCTATACGATGTTCCGGGCCAAGGACGACGGTCAACCGGACGATCAGCCCGGGCAGGATTCCAGCCGACCCTTGGCGCGAGGGCGCGATAACGCGCCCTCCCAACCCTCTTCGGTGAATTAGAGAGCAGATCATGAGCGAGAGCCCGGCGGCGACCATCCAGCACGGTCCGAAGCATCAGTATCATCTCGTCGATCCGAGCCCGTGGCCGCTCGTCGGTGCGGCCAGTGCCGGCGCCCTCGCGGTCGGCGGCGTGCTCTACATGCATGGCCACGGCAAATTGCTGCTAATCATCGCCCTTGTCGCCGTGTTGGCGATGATGGCGGCATGGTGGCGCGACGTCATCAAGGAGGCGACTTTCCAGGGCCATCACTCGCCGGTCGTGCAGCTCGGCATGCGCTACGGCATGGCCCTCTTCATCGCCTCGGAGGTGATGTTCTTTGCCGCCTTCTTCTGGGCCTTCTTCGATGCAAGCCTGTTCCCCAAGGCGGCGACCGGCGGCGTCTGGCCGCCCAAGGGTGTCCATCCGTTCGACGCCTTCGACTTGCCCCTCCTCAACACCATGATCCTGCTGCTCTCGGGCACGACGGTCACCTGGGCGCATCACGCGCTGCTCGAGGGCGACCGCAAGGGCCTGCTGCTCGGCCTCGGCCTCACCATCCTGCTCGGCCTCTCCTTCACCGGCGTGCAGGGCTACGAGTACAGCCACGCCGCGTTCGGCTTCAAGGACGGCATCTATCCCTCGACCTTCTTCATGGCGACGGGTTTCCACGGTTTCCACGTCATCATCGGCACGACCTTCCTCATCGTCTGCTGGTTCCGCGCGCAGGCCGGGCATTTCAAGCCGGACCATCATTTCGGCTTCGAGGCCGCCGCCTGGTATTGGCATTTCGTCGACGTGGTGTGGCTATTCCTCTTCGTCTGCGTCTATTGGTGGGGCGGCGGCTCGGCGACCGGCGCCGAGTGAACGCGGACTACCCGCCCGTTCCATTGATCACGGCCGCGTTGCTCTGCCGCTGCCCACGCTGCGGGCGCGGCAGGGTCTTCCGCGGATTGCTCGAGGTCGTGCCGCGCTGCGCGGTATGTGATCTCGACATCTCCGCCGAGGATGCCGGCGATGGGCCGGCCGTCTTCGTCATCCTCATTCTCGGCGCCGTCGTCGTGCTGCTCGCCGCGCTGGTCGAGATCAAGTTCGCGCCGCCGATCTGGGTCCATATCGTCTTGTGGCTGCCGACGACGCTGATCGGCGCCATTCTGCTGCTGCGCCCGCTCAAATCCGGCCTTATCGCCCTGCAGTATCGCCACCGCGCGCTCGGCCGGGGCTAGCAGTGGTCCTCGCGCGTCTGCGACCGACATTCTGGCCGACGCTGATGGCGGTGCCCGCTTTTCTCGTCCTCGTCGGGCTCGGGATCTGGCAGCTCGAGCGGCTGCACTGGAAAAACGGGCTGATCGCCGCGCGCGAGGCCGCCGTCGCGGCGCCGGCCACGGATATTCCGCACAGCGCCGCCGAGGCGTCCGGGATGGAGTTCCGCCATGTCCGCGCAAGCGGCGAGTTCCTCAACGACCGCGAGTTCTTTCTCGGCGCCAGCGACGAGGCCGGCACGACGGGGTTTCACGTCGTCACGCCGCTGCGTCTCGCCGACGGCAGCCTGCTGCTCGTCGATCGCGGTTGGATCCCTGGCAATCTCAAGGACCGGAGCAAGCGCGCCGCCGGCGAGCCGAGTGGAATCGTCACCGTCGAAGGGCTGCTGCGCCTGGGCATCGAAGCCAGGCCGAACTGGTTCGTGCCGGAAAATCGCTGCGACATCAATTATTGGTTCTGGATCGACTTCGCCGGCATGGCGCGCTGCGGCAATCTGCACAACGTCCTGCCCTTCACCGTCGATGCCGGGCCGGCGCCGAATCCGGATGGCTATCCGCGCGGCGGGGTCACGCGCGTTGCTTTGCCCAACGACCATCTGCAATACGCCATCACCTGGTTCGCCCTGGCGATCGGGCTGGCGGTAATCTATGTCGTCTACCACCTATCGCCGCGGGCGGAGAAGATGGAGTGAGACGGTGACGGAGTATCAGGACGTCGAAACGCGCTTCCGCCGGCTTGGTGCATTGCAGGAGGCGGCCGGCGTGCTGCAATGGGACACGGCGACCCTGATGCCGACGGGCGGCGCCGGGGCGCGCGCCGAGCAATCCGCCACGCTGGCGGTGGTGTGCCACGAGATGCTGACCGATCCGGCGATCGGCGATCTCCTCGATGGGGCGGAGCGGCAGAACGATCTCGACGCCTGGCAGCGCGCCAATCTGCGCGAGATGCGGCGGAACTGGCTGCATGCCACCGCGGTGCCGAGCGATCTTGTCGAAGCCGCCTCGCGCGCCGGCTCGGCGTGCGAGCAGATCTGGCGTCAGGCGCGCCCAGCGAGCGATTTCGCCCTGGTCCGGCCGGCGCTGCAGCGCGTTCTCGATCTGACGCGTGAAGTCGCCGCCGCCAAGGCCGCCCGGCTCGGCAAGAGCCCATATGAGGCGCTCATCGATCGTTACGAGCCCGGCATCACCACCGCCGAGATCGATCGCCTCTTCGGCGATCTCGCCGCCATGCTGCCCGATCTCATCGAGCAGGTGCTGGCGCGCCAGGCGGCGATGCCGGCGCCGCTCGAGCCGGCGGGACCGTTCCCGGCCGAGAAGCAGCGCGAGATCGCGATGCGGCTGATGGCGCGGCTCGGCTTCGATTTCGAGCATGGCCGTCTCGACACCAGCCTCCACCCCTTCTGCGGGGGCACGCCGGACGACGTGCGCATCACGACGCGCTACGACGAGAGCGATTTCCGCGGCGCCTTGATGGGCGTGCTGCACGAGACCGGCCATGCGCTCTACGAGCGCGGCCTGCCCGTATCCTGGCGTCGCCAGCCCGTCGGCGAGGCGCGCGGCATGGCGATGCATGAGAGCCAGTCGCTCCTCATCGAGATGCAGGTCTGCCGCAGCCGCGAGTTCACCGAATACCTTGCCCCGCTGCTGCGCGACACCTTCGGCGCCGGTGGCGCCGCGTGGAGCGCCGACAATCTCTATCGGCTCAACACCCGCGTCGAACGCGGCTTCATCCGCGTCGATGCCGACGAGGTGACCTATCCTGCCCACGTCATCCTGCGCTACCGGCTGGAACGCGCCCTCATCGCCGGCGACCTCGCCCTTGCCGATCTGCCGGCGGTATGGAATGCCGGCATGAAGGAGCTGATCGGTGCCGTGCCGCCGGACGACCGCACCGGTTGCCTGCAGGATATTCACTGGTATGACGGTCTCTTCGGCTATTTCCCGACCTATACGCTCGGCGCCATGATCGCGGCCCAGCTTTTCGACGCGGCGAAGCGCGCCGATCCGGCGATCCTGCCCGGCATCGCCAAGGGCGACTTTGCCCCGCTGCTCGCCTGGCTGCGTGCCAATGTCCACGGCAAGGGCTCGTTCCTCTCGCGCGACGAGATCATCGAGGGTGCGACCGGCAGCAAGCTCGATGCGAGGATCTACCGTCGTCATCTCGAGACGCGGTATCTCGGCAGCGCCTGACGATCAAGACGCCGCGCGCCTCAGCACAAGATCGCGAGCCTCAGATCAGGCGCAGCAATGCGACCGCGACCACCCCGGCGGCAAGCGGCAGGAGAAGCCCCTCGCTGCGGCTGGCGATTGCGGCGACGATCGCCGCCCCAGCCCATTCCGCGCCGCCGCCATGCAGCAGCAGCGGCGCGACCAGGGAGATCAATATGGCGGCGGGAAGCTGCGTCAAGGCGGCTGCCAGGCGCCCTTCCTTGGGCAGCAGCTCGCCGACCAGCATGCCGGCGGCGCGCACGGCATAGTTGATCGCGCCCATCCCGGCGAAGAGCAGGATCAGCTCAGGGCGCACGGCGAGGCGTCTTGTGGCCGAGCGCGGCGACGGCGATGCCGGCACCGGCGCCGACGAGGATGTGCCAGGCGCCACCGAGATAGCGCTCGGCCAGGATGGCGGACGCGGCGCTGGCGAGCCAGACCAGGACGTTGGGATGGCGCCGACCGAGGCCGATCGAGAGTGCCAGGAACATCGCCGGAAAGGCGAAGTCGAATCCGAGGTGCTTGGGATCCCCGACTGCGCCGCCAATCAGATGACCGACGATCCCGGCGGCAATCCAAGTGCCATAAAGTAGGATGCTGGTGCCCATGAAGAAGCTGGCGAGCGGCGGACGCTGCGCTTCCGGTCGACTACCGCGCTGGGCCGCCTCGCTCATCGTCAGCGCCCAATTCTCATCGGTCACGAACCAGGCGGCGACGAGGGCGCGGCCGGTCGATATGCCGGCGAGGGCGCGGCGCAGCGTCGCGCCCATGAGGACGAGACGCAGGCTGAGGAGAAAGGTGGCGATGAGGAGGGCGGCGACCGGCAGCGGCGTCGCCCACAGGCCGAGGGCGACGAACTGCACGCTGCCGGAAAACACGATGGCGCTCATCAGCCCCGTCTCGCCCAGCGACAACCCGTCTTGCGCCGCGAGGGCGCCGAAGACAAGGCCATAGGCGAAGACGCTGAGCGCGATCGGCGCGCAGCGCCGCGCTCCGGCACGCAAGCCGTACGACTCGAAGAGGGCGCGCATCAGAGCGGTCGAGGAGAGTGACAGGGCCGGCCGTGCGGGCGGTCTAGAATGGTCATGCGGATCGTATGCTATCATGACTCGCCGGGGGGCAAGGGGTGGTCGCCATCGGCCTCGAGGAGGATCAGGTGCGGGAAGACGGGACCGCTTGATGGAGCTCGCGCGATTCCGCCGGTTGCTCGATATCCACGGCGCCGACATGCGGTCCTGGCCGGCAGCGGAACGGCGTGCGGCCCAGGCATTGCTCGAGGCGTCGAGCGACGCCGTCCGCGCGCGCGACGAGGCGGCACAGCTCGACCGTCTCTTCCGATCGGCGCGATCCACGATGTCCGAGGCTTCGGCGCAGCGAGTCCTCGGCGCCCTGGCATCACCGCCGCGGCGGGAAGCGGTGGCGGAATCCAGCTACGAGCGCCGATGGACCTCGACCGCACTCCTCGCCGGCATGGCGGTGCTCGGCGTCGTCGTCGGGCTGTTCGATCTCGCGCCGCCGGCAATGGCGCCGTCCGATCTCGTCGAGCTGATGTTCGACACGGGGCTCGTGCAGGGGCTCGGCTGGTGATCGCCTTCCTGCAGAGCGTGCGCTGGCGCTCCGTGGTCCTGGTCCCCTCCCTCGCGGTCAATCTGTTTTTTGTCGGCCTCTTCGCCACGCGGCACGCTTTCGGGCCGCCGCGCGGACCAGAGGCCATGCTGGCGCGGCTTATCGGCGAGCTCGGCGCGCATCTCTCCGATCCCGATCGCGCGACGCTGCAGCGTGTCCTCGCTGCGCATGAGGCAGATATCAAGGAGCGCTCAGCACAGGCCATGCAATCGCGCGCCGGCATCCGCGCCGTGATCGTCGCCGCGCCTTTCGATCCCGCCGCCCTGACCGCCGCCGTCGAGGAAGCCGGCGCGCGCGATCTGGCGATGCGTCGGGCGGTCGAGCGGGTGCTGGTGGAGGCAGCGCAGCAGGTTTCGCCGGAAGGGCGCGGCAAGCTCGCCGCCTAGCGCCCACTGCAGCATTAGGCTCGGCAGTTTTTTCCCCAACGGCCGGTTCATGCCGGTCACCGCCGCCGGTGTGGCGCCCATCGCCGCCGAATTTTCCGCTCTGCCCGATGGCACGTCCATTGCATTGGACCGGTGGGAAGCCGTCGCTACGCTCTCCAATGGAAAGGACCATGTCGCTTCCGCAATTCGCCTCCGCCCCGCCCGCCATCGCGATGTCGACCGCGCTGCTCGTCGATGCGCGTGACGGCCGACAGGGTGCCGATCGAATCGCAGAGCGCGACAGCGAGGCCGCCCACGATGCGGCGCTGATGGCGCGCATCGTCGCCGGTGACCAGGCGGCGTTTCACCGCTTCGCCCAACGTCACGTTGCCCGCTTCCTCGCCGTCGCCCAGCGCATCATCGGCAATGAGAGCGATGCGGAGGAAGTCGTCCAGGATGCTTTGCTGCGCGTCTGGCTGCATGCGCCGGAGTGGCAGTCGGGCGGCAGCCGCGTGACGAGCTGGGTCTACCGCATCGTCGTCAATCTGGCGCTCGACTGCCTGCGCCGCCATCGCGGTCGCCTCCTCTCGCTCGACGATGCCGGCGATCCCGCGGATCCCGCCCCGGATGCCGAGATGCTGGCCGAAAGCCGCCAGCTCGAGAGCTTCATCGCCCGCGCGATCGCCGAGCTGCCGACGCGCCAGCGGATTGCGCTCACCTTGTGCTGCTTCGAGCAGATGGAGTGCGCCGAGGCGGCGCAGATCATGCAGATTTCGCTATCGGCGATGGAATCGCTTCTCGTGCGCGGCCGGCGGACGCTGCGCGAGCGCTTGCAGCGCCTTGGCCAAGCCGATCGGTGGAGTGCGCCATGGGCCTGCCGCCGCGATGGGCAAAGCACGCCAACGCCGATCGGTCGCTTCGCCGCAGCTTAGGACCGTCGCGATAGAGTAATCATACCGCTTCACCAAGAGAATTCGCACCGGATACTCCGGTTCAACTCGATTCGAGATGTGTCTTGCTGATCGATTGAGGAGTCGGACGCGAGAGCTTTGCGCTCTTCTCGATTTTTACCTGAAAAATTCACCACAAGAT
>DATAQP010000552.1:0-2050 GCA_036264595.1 Allostellaceae bacterium | reverse complement strand
AACTCAAAGAAGGAATCAGGCGCTTTGCGCTTTAGATCATCCTTTGTGCTTCTTTGTGTCCTTTGTGCCCTTTGTGGTTCAAGCGTGTTCTTTTTCGAGGCTCCCCCATGACCGTCTACAAAGCCCCCCTGCGCGACTTCCGCTTCGTCCTCGACGAGCTGCTCGACGTTTCGGCGCTCGCCAGGCTTCCGGGCTATGCCGACGCGACGCCGGAGATCTTCGCGGCGGTGCTCGAGGAGGGCGGCAAGCTTTGCGAGGAGGTGCTGTTCCCGCTGAACCGCAGCGGGGACGAGGAGGGCTGCACCTACGAGAACGGTGTCGTGCGCACGCCGAAGGGCTTCAAGGAGGCCTACGCGACGTTCCGCGAAGGCGGCTGGACGGGGCTCGGCTGCGATCGCGACTATGGCGGGCAGGGCCTGCCGCACACGCTCAACGTCTGCGTCGAGGAAATGATCTGCTCGTCTAACATGTCCTTCGGCATGTATCCGGGCCTCTCCGGCGGCGCCTACCGCGCCCTCGCCATGCACGGCTCCGACGCGCTCAAGCAGCACTATCTGCCGCATCTCGTCGACGGCACCTGGTCGGGCACGATGTGCCTGACCGAGCCGCAATGCGGCACCGATCTCGGCCTCATCCGTACGCGCGCCGAACCGGCAGGGGAGGGTGCCTACAAGATCACGGGGACCAAGATCTTCATCTCGGCCGGCGAGCACGATTTGACCGACAACATCCTTCATCTCGTGCTGGCCCGGCTGCCCGACGCGCCGAGCGGGATCAAGGGGATCAGCCTCTTCCTGGTGCCGAAATTCCTGGTCGACGACGCGGGCGTGCCGGGCGCCCGCAACGGCGTGCGCTGCGGCTCGATCGAGCACAAGATGGGGATCAAGGCGTCGGCGACGTGCGTCATGAATTTCGACGCCGCAGAGGGCTATCTCGTCGGCCAGCCCCATGCCGGCATGCGCGCCATGTTCACCATGATGAACGCGGCGCGGCTCGGCGTCGCGGTGCAGGGTCTCGGCATCGGCGAGACGGCCTATCAGAGCGCCCGCTTCTACGCCGGCGACCGGCTGCAGGGTCGCGCCCTCGCCGGGCCGGCCGCGCCCGACAAGCCGGCCGATCCGCTCATCGTCCATCCCGACATCCGCCGCATGCTGCTGACCATGAAGGCGCAGACCGAGGCGGCGCGGGCGCTCGCCTGCTGGATCGGCTTCCATCTCGACATTGCGGAGAAGCACCCCGATTCGGCCGAGCGCGAGGCCGCCGAGGATCTCGTCGCCCTGATGACGCCGGTGCTCAAGAGCGCCTTCACCGATGGCGGCTTCGATGCGGCCAATCTCGGCGTCCAGATCATGGGCGGCCACGGCTATATCCGCGAGAACGGCATGGAGCAGCTGGTGCGCGATGCGCGCATTGCCCAGATCTACGAGGGCGCCAATGGCATCCAGGCGCTCGATCTCGTCGGCCGCAAGCTGCCGATGCATACCGGCCGCCTGCTGCGCCGCTTCTGCCACCCGGTCGACCGCTTCATCGCCGAGAACAAGGAGACGCCCGAGCTGCAGGAATTCGTCCTGCCGCTCGCCAAGGCGTTCGGCAAGCTGCAGCAGGCGACCTTGCTGGTCGCCCAGCGCGGCATGGCCAATCCCGACGAGGCGGGGGCGGCGGCGAGCGACTATCTCAAGCTCTTCGCCCTTACCGCCTTCGCCTTCATGTGGGCGCGCGCCGCCAAGGCGAGCCTGCCGAAAGCGGCGGGCGACGAGGCGGCGTTCTACAAGGCCAAGCTGGCCACCGCGCGCTTCTTCATGAGCCGCATCCTGCCGCAGACCTCGTCACTGCTCACCATCATCAGTGCCGGCGCCAAGCCGCTGATGGCGCTCGAGGCCGAGGCGTTCTGAGGGCCTACCGCTTGCCGTCCTCGAGCCAGCTGGCATAGTCGCGGATCGCCGCCGCCACCGGCGAGTAGAGTTGGCAGCGGACCAGCACGCCGAGGATGACGGCAGCGACGTTGAGCCACGTCGATTCAGCCAGCATCGCGTATCCCCCCCTCGGTGGC
>DATAQP010000561.1:0-8074 GCA_036264595.1 Allostellaceae bacterium | reverse complement strand
GTTGACGACCTCGACCGGGCCGCTGAGCAGACGGCAGTGGGTCGACCATTCGCCGCGGAACTCGACCGGATTGTAGCGGCGGTCGAGCAACGCCGTGCCGTTGCCGCCGAAATCGAGCTCGAAGCCGAGACCGTCGATCATCATGATCGTGCGATCCATGCGCTCGAAGGCAGTGAAGTCGCAATCCTGCAGGATGCGCGTCAGGCTGACCCGCCAGAGCGGGCGGTCGCCCGGCGCCGCCACGGCGATGTCGCGAATCGTCCAGCGCTGATGCTTGACCGGCACCGGCTGGTAATCCTCGGGGACGAGGCGCACGAGCGGGCCGAGCTTGACCGGCGGCTTCTTGGCAGCGGCGGATCGCTTGACCGGGGGCGTCGGCTTCTTGATCCACGAAGCGATCGGCGCCCGCGGCATGATCGGCGTGACCGGCTGGCTCGGCCGCACCGGAATCGGCGCCAGTGCCGGGGCCGGGGTCGGCCGGATCATCTCGCCGAGCTTGGCGGCGGATGGCTTGTCGGCCGGGGCGGCTTGGATCGCCGGGATCGGCTTCGCACCCGGGGCCGGCTTCGCAACGGGGACCGGCTTCGCGACTGGGGCCGGCTTCGCGACGGGAGTAGGCTTGGCAACCGGGGCGGGCTTGGCCGCGGGCGATGGCGTGGCCTTCGCGGCGGGCGGCGCGGCTTTCGCAGCGGGCGGCGGTGCCGGGGCCTTCGCCGTCACCGGCGTCGATTTCTTCGCGGCGACGGGCGCCGGCTTGGCCGGAACGGATTTGCCGGGAACGGCCTTGAGCGGGACCGGCTTCGCCGGAACAGGTTTGGCGAGCGCGGATTTGACTGGCGGGGTTTTGGCTGGGGTCGCTATCCTGTCGGCCGCCGGCTTGGCAACAGTCTTGGCCAGGGACGGCTTGGCTTGCGGCTTCTTCTTCGCGAGCGCAACCGGCTTGGCGGCGAGCGGCTTCTTGCCCTTGGCCGGCAATTTCCGCGCCGCCACCGATTTCGCCGGCGCCGGTTTCTTGGCGGCGATCTTGCGTGCTGGAACAGCGGATTTGTTAGCCGGCTTGGAGGCGGGCTTCTTGCTCGCGACGGGCTTGCGTGAGGCGGAAGCGGCGGATTTCTTGGTGGCGGACTTCCGAGCGACGGATTTCTTGGCGGCCGATTTTGGGACAGCGGATTTCGGGACAGCGGACTTCTGGGCGGAGGCTTTCTTTACGGGGGCCTTTTGGGCGGCGGGCTTCTTCGCCGGCGGCGTCTTCTTGACGACCGTCAGCGACGGTCTTCGGCTCCCTGCCGGCATCGTCCGGGCGGCGGCTGAGGGCTTCTGCTTGGCTGCGGCCATGCTCAATGGATCTCGTCCGCTTCGGAGAGCGCCTTGCGCAGATCGGCCACCGAGAAGCCCGGCTGCTTGGCAGCGTCGAGCAGCACTTTCTCGCGCCGTGCCAGGAGCTTGGCGGCACCATCCACCTTGCGGGCGACATCGTGCGGAATGACGACGGCACCGTGGCGGTCGGCATGAATGAGGTCGTTGTGGCGCACGATCATGCCGTGGACGCTGACCGTGCCGCCGAAATCGACGCATTCGACATGGGCATGCGAGGGCATCACCGAGCCGGCGAGGACGACGAAGCCCTTGGCCATGGCGTCGAGGTCGCGCACGCAGCCATCGGTCACCGTGCCGATCGCGCCGAGCGCCTGGTGGAGATGGGTCTGCACCTCGCCCCAGAAGGCGCCGAGACCGATATCGGGACCGTCGAGGTCCTGGATCACGACGATAGTCGGGTGCGGCTCGGCCGCGACGTATTCGTAATAGGCGATGCGATGCTTGCGCGCCTCGTCCTTGGGCCGCCCCGAGGGCTCGCGCGAGCGGATCGTCGCGGTACGAGCATAGCCGACCGCCGGCTTGAGCTCCGGAAAGGGGGCGACCAGCGGACGGCGATTGAAACCGAGCGCGCGGCGCTCGGGCGCGACGATCTCGAGCGCGTTGCAGATCGTCGGCGTATCCCAACCCGCCAGCGCATCGAGTTCCGCCTGCGTCAACCGTTCGACCATTCCTTGGATCTCTCCCGGAAGCTCCCTGGCCGGTCGCAAACCAAACGGTGGCGCAGCCGGCTCACGGGCTCAATTATTCACTATAGGAACCCGGAGGCACAGAAAAAAGTGAGGGAGTTCGGGGGGATGAAGAGGTATTCGGGGATTTATGTCAGCTTTGTTCGTTTTTTGTTCTTTGCTGCACTGCAATCTAGACTTCGCCGCGCCCCACTCATCCCGCCACGTCGCGCGCGATCATCCCGGCGGCGAGAAAGCCGCCATCGACCGACAAGGTGTGACCGTTGACATAGACGGCGTCGTCGCTGGCGAGGAAGGCGACGGCGCCGGCGATCTCCGCGGGCGTGCCGTAGCGCTGGAGCGGGATCATCCTGACATAGGCGGCACGGGTGTCGGGCGTGTGGTCGGCCAGGACCAGCGGGGTGTCGACCGGGCCGGGCGCCACGGCGTTGACGGTGATGCCGAGCGGGCCGAGCTCGAGCGCCATCTGGCGGGTCAGCTGGATGACCCCCGCCTTGGCGGTGCCGTAGGCGGTGCGGCCGGAGCCGGCGCGCTCGCCGCTCACCGAGGCGATGTTGACGATGCGGCCGGAGCCGGCATCGCACATCACCCGCGCCGCCGCCTGGCCGCAGAGGAAGACGCCGGTCAGGTTGACGGCGAGGACGCGGCTCCAATGCTCCAGCGTCTCGTCGAGGAAGGGATGCATGCCGCCGATCCCGGCATTGCTGACCAGAATGTCGAGGCGGCGATAGTCCGCCAAGGTCGCGGCGACCATGGCGGCCACCTCGTCCCGCCGGGTGACGTCGGTGCGGATGGCGATGGCGCGGCCGCCGGCGGCGACGATCTCGTCGCGGACCTCTACGGCATGCGCTTCGTTGGCATCGGCGATGACCACGGCGCTGCCCTCGCTGGCGAGGCGCTGGGCGATCGCCCTTCCGAGCCCGCTCGCCGCCCCGGTGACGATCGCCGACTTGCCGCTGAAACGCATGGTGGATTCCTCCCTGTTTTGCCCCTTGGCCGTATCCTTCGACTTCGCAGCTTCGCAGCTGCGCTCAGGATGAGGTGAATCCTACATCGACATCAACCACTCCCCTCGTCTGAGCGAAGTCGAAGGACATTGCCGCCCGCCCGGCTTCCCTTGACACGCTCTTTCCCCACACGCGAAGCTCGCCGGCATGAGCGATCATTTCCTGACCTTTCTCGGCATCTCGATCCTGGTCATCGCGACGCCGGGCCCCGATACGGCGCTGACCATCCGCAACACCGTGCTCGGCGGACGGGCGGGCGGCGTCTTCACCGCGCTCGGCGTCGCCGCCGGCCAGGCGATCTGGGTGCTCGCCACCAGCCTCGGCATCGTCGCCCTCTTGGTCGCCTCCGAGCCGGTCTTCGTTGCGGTCAAGCTGGCGGGCGCCGCCTATCTCGTCGTCCTCGGGGCGCAGGCGCTCTGGCAGGCGCTGCGGCCCGGCGGCGTTCCGGCGGCTTCGGTCGGTCGAGTCGCCCGGCGGCGCCTGGCGCCGTCCCTCGCCTTCCGCCAAGGGGTGATCAGCGATCTGGGCAATCCCAAGATGGCCGTTTTCTTCACCAGCCTCTTGCCGCAATTCACACCCGATGGCGGCGCCAATTTCGCCTCGCTGGTCGAGCTCGGCCTCGTCTTCTCGCTCCTCACCTTCATTTGGCTGGCGCTTTATGCCGCCGCCATCGCGCGGGCCGGCGACATGTTGCGCCGGCCGCATATAAGCCGCGCCATCGAAGGCGTCACCGGCGCCGTCCTCGTCGCGCTCGGCATCCGCATCGCCGCTGAGCACCGGTAGGTCCGTTCAGAACCTCTCCTTGAAGGGGCGCAGATCGAGCTCCTGGGTCCAGGCCGAGCGTTGCTGGCGATGGAGTTGCCAATAGGCGTCGGCGATCGCATCGATGCGGAGCAAGCCATCCTCGCCGCGCTCATCGATAATCTGGGGACGGGCGCTGCGCAGACGCTCGCCATCGATCCCGCCGTCGATGACGACATGCGCGACATGAATTCCCTGCGGCCCGAATTCGCGCGCCATGCTCTGCGCGATCATGCGCAGACCGGCCTTCGCCGCGGCGAATTGCGCGAAGCCCGGCTTGCCCCGGAGGCTGGCCGACGCGCCTGTGAAGAGAACGCTGCCGCGCCGCAGCGGAGCCAATCGTCGCGCCGCCTCGCGCCCGACCAGGAAGCCACCGAGGCAGCCGACCCGCCAGAATGCCTCGAATTGCTCGACGGTAACTTCGCGGAAATCGATCCTGCGATTGTTCCCCGCATTGTAGACGACAAGATCGGCGGGATCGCGGCCCGGTCCGGGCGCCATCGCACGGTCGAACAAGCGCACCACGTCGCTTTCGGCGGTCACATCCGTCGGCACCGCCTCGGCGCTGCCGCCCGCCGCCGCGATGGCATCGACGATCGCGGCGAGCTTGCTGGCGGTCCGTCCGGCGACCAGGACATGGCGACCTTCCACCCCGAAGCGCCGGCACAAAGCGGCACCGAGGCCGCGCTCGGCGCCGACGCCAATGACGACCGCCGTCGGCTTGTTCGTGACCGTGACCATTGCAATGTCTCCCGTTCCTCCGCCGGCGGTGCCTTCGGCGGCGCGCTGGCGACTTGCATGATGATAGTAACTGCGATGCGCCATATAGCATTGTGAATAGCATCATGCAAGTTGCCGGCGCACGCGGCGAGGAGAAAGGTCGGCGAGCCGGCACCCGGTATCAGGCGACCCGGTCGCCCTTCTTGATCTCGACGGTGCGGTTGTCGACTCCCGGCAGCATCTTGCCGGCGTCGCGGGTGACGACGACGTCGATCACGGTCGGGCGGTCGCGCTCGGCGTTGCCGGTGGCTATAGCGCCGGCGAGCGCGTCGGGATCCTCGACACGGATGCCGCGGCAGCCCATCGCGTTGGCGATCGCGGCGTAATCCATCTCGACGAGGTCGCTCGACTGGTAGCGGGCGCCGAACATGGCGTGCTGCAGCGCCTTGACGTAGCCTGAGGCGGCGTTGTTGACGACCACGACGGTGAGATTGCCGGCGCCCGAGCGTCGCGCCGTCTCGAGCTCGCCGATCACCATGTTGAAGCCGCCATCGCCGGTCATGGCGACGACCGGCTTGTCCGGCGCCGCCAGCGCCGCGCCCATCCCACCCGGCAACCCGTAGCCGATCGAGGCGAGGCCGCGATCGGCGATGTAATGCCGCCCCGCCGCCTTGGTGTCGTAGAGCAACCCGGTCCAATGCGCGGCGAAGCCGCCATCGGCAACCAGGATGCTCTCCGCCGGCATGGTGGTGTTGAGCTCGTGGACGAGGCGCGCCATGTTGATCGGCCGCTCGCGCGAATGCAGCCGCTCGGCTGCCTCCTCGCGCCATGTCGCCATGCGCACGGGAATCTCGGCGATGTAGTCGGCGCGCGCGCCGCGCTTCGCGGCATCGCCGGCGAGCGCATCGGCGAGATCGGCCAGTCCCTCGCGCGCGTCGCCCCAGAGGCCGATCTCGGGCGTCGTGGTGCGTCCGAGCTCCTCGGCGACGATGTCGAGATGGATGATCGGCACGCCCACCGGCAGCAGCGCATAGCGCCGCGTCGCGATCTCGCCGAGCTTGCAGCCGACGACGATGAGGCAGTCGGCGGCGGCGACGAGATCGTTGGCGATGCGCGAATAGCGCCCGAAGAGGCCGGCCGAGAGAGAATGGGTGCAGGCGATGGCGCCCTTGCCGCTCATCGTATGGGCGACCGGGATGGCGCAGCTCTCGGCGAGGCGTTGCAGCGCATCAGAGGCGAGCGAGAGATGGATGCCGCCGCCGACCAGCAGCAGCGGCCGCTTGGCGCCGGCGATCAGCCGGGCGGCACGCTCGGTCTCTGCCCGCGCCGGACGGCTGCGATAGGAAGGCGCCGCCAGGGTCGCCGGGTCGATGGCGAAATCCTCGGACGCGAAATCATGCTCGCCATGGCAGACATCCTCGGGTACGTCGAGCAGCACCGGACCGGGCCGGCCGGAGGTGGCAATGGCGAAGGCGCGGCGCGTCAGCTCAGGAATGCGCTGGGTCAGCTCCACGCGGATCAGCTCCTTGACCGCCGGGCGGAGAATCTCCGTCTGGCGGCATTCCTGCGTCATGTTCTTCCAGGAATGAGCGCGATTGCTGTCGCCGGCGAGCGCCACCATCGGAATGCCGGCATTGAGCGCCTCGACCAGCGGCGTCACGAGATTGGTGACGCCCGGGCCGAGCGTGCCGTCGCAGAGTCCCGGCCGGTTGGTGACGCGCGCATAGGCATCGGCCGCGAAGGCGCCGCAGCGCTCGTCATTGATGAGATGATGGGTGAGGCCAAGTCCGCGCAGCGCGTCGTAGAAGGGCAGGAGCTGAAACCCGCCCATGCCGAACATGGGCCCGACGCCGGAGAGGCGCAGCATCTCGGCGAGGGCGCGCCCGCCATTCATCCTGCCGGAGGGTTGGTTGGTTACCGTACGCGTCATCTCTGGTCCCCTCCGGGTGGTTATTCGGTTTGAAATTTAGGTTCTGAACTAGCCGCAGGTGCCAAGCAGGGAGCAAGCACGAGCAACGAAAATCCACATGACGGGCCAGAACAAAACGAATGGCGCACCCACGATTAGCCACAAGGCGCGCCGTCGATAGGCAACAACGGCCACCACGAAGGTAGCAAGCCACAGCCATCCGATCTTGATGCAGAGGGAAAGAATCTCGCTCGTCGGCACGTCGTTTGGGCCGGCAAATGCCAGCCACCGCCCCGGCCCCCACCAGAAACCTGTTGCAGCGACGAGGAGCGAGACAACCAGCCAAAGGGCAAACCCCCGTCGTCTTTCGCGGCCTCCTGTCGAGCTTCCCATTCGTTCGCTTCCCTCCGCTGGTTGACCTACGGTAGCGTGGCGGCGATAACAAAGGAAAGCTGGCTCATCGGACGGGCGTGGCGGGGAGATCGAGGACGATGGCCGGCCAGGCGAATTTCGACCGCGCGCGCATGCTCGGCCATTACCGCACGATGGCGCGCATCCGCGCCTTCGAAGAGGCGGCCGAGCAGGCGCTGAAGGACGGCCACGTCAAGGGCGCCATCCATCTCTCGATCGGCCAGGAGGCGATCGCGGCGGGAGTCTGCGTCCATCTCGCCAGATCCGACCTCATCACCACGACGCATCGCGGCCACGGCCATACCATTGCCAAGGGCGCCGATGTCGGCGCCATGTTCGGCGAGCTCTTCGGCCGCGCCAACGGCACCTGCCAGGGCAAGGGCGGTTCGATGCACATCGCCGATTTCTCGATCGGCATGCTGGGCGCCAACGGCGTCGTCGGGGCCGGGATCGAGATCGCCGCCGGCGCGGCGCACGGCGTCAGATTGCGCGGCGAGAAGCGCGTCGTCGTCTGCTTCTTCGGCGACGGCGCGACCAATCGCGGCCCGTTCCTCGAAGGGCTCAACTGGGCCAAGATCTACGAGCTGCCCATCCTCTTCGTCTGCGAGGATAACGGCTTCGCGGCGACGACGCGGACCAAGGCGCTGAGTGCCGGGCCGGGGCCGGCGGCGCGCGCGGCGAGCCTCGGCCTGCCGACCCTCACCGTCGACGGCAACGACGTCGCCGCGGTCGACGCCGCCGCCGGCGAGCTGACCCAGCGCATCCGCGCCGGTTTCGGGCCGCAATTCCTCCTCGTCGAGACCTATCGGCTGAAAGGCCACACGGCCGCCGATGCCGCTGCCTATCGCAGCGAGGACGAGGTGGCGGCGAAGCGCCTGCTCGACCCGCTGCTGCGCTGCGCCGACGCGCTGCGCGTCGCCGGCGCCAGCGAATCCGATCTCGGCATCGTCACGGCGACGGCCGAGCTCGAGATGCACCAGGCAGTCGACGTCGCCCTCGCCGCGCCCTGGCCGGCGCCCGAGCTCCTCTGGGCCGACGTGCAGGATACCGACTACCCGAGGGCCGGGATGGCATCATGAGCACGATGAGCTATCTCGAGGCCGGCAAGCTGGCGCTCGCCCAGGAGATGCGCCGCGACGCCAGCGTCTGGGCGCTCGGCGAGG
>DATAQP010000535.1:0-14683 GCA_036264595.1 Allostellaceae bacterium | reverse complement strand
CGGGATGGCGCAGATGCAGCCCCATCGCCGTGCGCACCTCGCCGCTGGCCTTCTCGCGGATATTCGCGGGGTCGTCTTCGGCATAGAGCGCCGGCAGGACATCGCGCAGCACCGCAACCTCGTCGCGCGAGAAGCGCTCGGGCAGCACGAGGAACCCATCCGCGTTGAAGCGCTCGATCTGGGATTGCGTCAGCCGCATCGTGCCCCTCCTGCTTCGCGGAAGTCGTTTAGCTGAAAGCCGCGATGCCGGTCTGCGCGCGCCCGAGGATGAGGGCGTGGATGTCGTGCGTCCCCTCATAGGTGTTGACCGCCTCGAGATTCATGACGTGGCGGATGACGTGGAACTCGTCCGAGATGCCGTTGCCGCCATGCATGTCGCGCGCGACCCGCGCGATGTCGAGCGATTTGCCGCAATTGTTGCGCTTCAGCAGCGAGATCATCTCGGGCACGGCGCGCCCCTCGTCCTTGAGGCGGCCGAGGCGCAGGCAGGCGTGCAGACCGAGTGTGATCTCTGTCTGCATGTCGACGAGCTTTTTCTGGATCAGCTGATTGGCGGCGAGCGGCCGGCCGAACTGCTTGCGGTCGAGCGTGTAGTTGCGCGCCGCATGCCAGCAGAACTCGGCGGCACCGAGGGCGCCCCAGGCGATGCCGTAGCGCGCGTTGTTGAGGCAGGAGAACGGTCCCTTGAGCCCGCTGACCTTGGGCAGGATGTTGTCCTCCGGCACGAAGATATCGTCCATCACGATCTCGCCGGTGATCGAGGCGCGCAGCGAGAACTTGCCCTCGATCTTCGGCGCCGTCAGACCCTTCATCCCCTTCTCGAGGATGAAGCCGCGGATGACATCGTCCAGCTTGGCCCACACGACGAAGACGTCGGCGATCGGCGCGTTGGTGATCCACATCTTGGCGCCGTTCATCATGTAACCGCCATCGACCTTGCGGGCGCGCGTCACCATGCTCGACGGATCGGAGCCGTGATCCGGCTCGGTCAGGCCGAAGCAGCCGACCCATTCGCCGCTCGCCAGCTTGGGCAGATATTTCTGGCGCTGCGCCTCGCTGCCGAAATCGTAGATCGGATACATCACCAGGCTCGACTGCACGCTCATCGCCGAGCGGTAGCCACTGTCGACCCGCTCGACCTCGCGGGCGATGAGACCGTAGGAGACGTAGTTGACGCCGGCGCAGCCATAGCCGTGAATAGTCGGGCCCAGCAGGCCGAGCGCGCCCATCTCTGTCATGATCTCGCGATGGAAATGCTCGTGGCGATTGGCCTCGAGCACGCGCGGCATCAGCTTCTCCTGGCAGAAGTCGCGCGCGCTGTCGCGCAGCATGCGCTCCTCCTCGCTCAGCTCGGCGTCGAGCAGCAGCGGGTCCTGCCAGTCGAAGACCGGCTTCTCGCCGGAACGGGGTGCCATGGTGGCGGCGGCTTGCGCGTTCATCGTGTTCGCTCCTCGGCCTACGGGGCCGTCATGTCGTTCTAGCGGCCGTCATCCTCGTCGGGAACGAGGGCGGTGGTCTCGATCTCGATCTTGGCGCGATCCTCGATCAGCGCGACGACCTGGACCAGCGCCATCGCCGGGAAGTGGCGGCCGAGAATGTCGCGCCAGGCGCGGCCGATTGCCGGCAGGCCGGCCAGGTATTCGCGCTTGTCGGTGATGTACCAGGTCATGCGGGCGATGTGCTCGGGCCGCGCGCCGGCCGCCGCCAGCACGGCAACCGTGTTGCGCAGCGCCTGCTCGAGCTGGCCGACGAAATCGTCCGTGGTGAAGACCTGCGCCTCGCTCCAGCCGATCTGGCCGGCGACGAAGACGAGGCGACCGCGCCCGGTCATGCCGTTGGCATAGCCCTTGGGCTGCGGCCAACCCGGCGGGTTGACCGGCTGCAGCCCCGAAGCGGAGCCCGAGGGGGCGCGGGGCGTGCTGGCAGCGGGTGGCATGGCGGTGTCGTTTCCTATCGTGATGGCGGCGCCGGAAGTCTAAGGGCCAAAGCGGGCAAGAGCAACCGGCGCTCGGCGGCATCTGCCTGCGATTGATGCAGGGCTGGGCGAAAACTGCGCAACCTCCGGCGACGGCGACGACGGGATGCCGCGCCATTCTTTGGTGAATGGGGCGGCGGCGCGCTCTGGCGCGGAACTTGCTTTGTCCCCTCGCCGACGCGATTTCGGCGCGTCGCGGGGGTGATCGATCAACTGTGACGCCTTGATGTCTCAACTGTTGCGACTTGTCGATTGGATGCGTAAGGTTGTCGCCAACAACAGTCGGTCGACGCTCCGGTTCGAAGGGCGAGGTCGAGGGGAGGTAGCTCACGCGGAATGGAATATTTTCTCCAGCAACTGATCAATGGCCTCACGCTCGGGGCCATGTTCGGGTTGATCGCCATCGGCTACACGATGGTTTACGGTATCCTCGGCATGGTGAACTTCGCTCACGGCGAGATCTTCATGATCGGCGGTTTCGTATCGGTCATCACCTTTCTCGTTCTTGGTTATCTCGGCCTCACCTGGGTACCGCTAGTCCTGGTGATCATGCTGCTGACGACTATGTTCTTCACCTCGCTGCACGGCTGGGCGGTGGAGCGGCTGGGCTACCGCGCCTTGCGCAACTCCAACCGCCTCGCCCCGCTGATCTCGGCGATTGGCATGTCGATCTTCCTGCAGAACTACGTGCAATTGCTGCAGGGCGCGCGCAACAAGGCGCTGAAGCCGATCGTCTCCGGCGGCGTCGAGCTGATGACCAGCGCCTCCGGCTTCACCGTCAAGCTCGGCTACATGCAGGTCGTCATCGTCGCGGTGACCACGGTGCTGATGGCCGGCTTCTCGCTGCTCATCGCGCGCACCTCGCTCGGCCGCCAGCAGCGCGCCTGCGAACAGGACATGAAGATGGCGCGGCTTCTCGGCGTCAACGTTGATCGGACAATCTCGCTGACCTTTGTCATGGGGGCGGCGCTCGCCGCCGTCGCCGGCCTGACCTGGCTGATGTATTATGGGATCATCGACTTCTATGTCGGCTTCCTGGCGGGCATCAAGGCGTTCTCGGCGGCCGTCCTCGGCGGTATCGGATCGCTGCCGGGCGCCATGCTGGGCGGGCTGCTGATCGGCCTCATCGAGGTCTTCTATTCGGCCTATTTCAGCACCGAGTACAAGGATGTCGCGGCGTTCGCCATCCTGGTGATGGTGCTGATCTTCCGCCCGACCGGCTTGCTCGGCAAGCCCGACATCGAGAAGGTTTGAGCGAGTGCCTCCGATGCAGAACGAGAAGATCCGATCGTTCCCCGAGATGGTCAAGGACGCGGTCATCGTGGGGGCGGTCTCGGCGGCGCTCGCCTTGCCGCTGGTCGGCTTCAAGACGGTCGACCGGACGACGCAGATCGAGCTGGAGTTCCGCTTCGGCGAGATGTTCTACGCCGTCGCCGTCATCGCCATCGGCCGATTGCTGCTCAGCCTGACCGCGGCCGGCAAGGCGCGCGCGGTGCTGTTCATCACGGCCCCGTTGAGCATTCTCGGCCTGCTCGAATACGCCTTCGAACTCGTGCCGATGGAGTGGCCCGAGCTTGCCGGGCTGACCTGGCTGGCCGCCACCATCATCGCGATCCGCGCCTGGGTCTTCACGCGGCGCGACAAGGCCGCCGACGATGCCGTCGCACGCGCGACCGCCGGGTTGCCGGTCGCCGCGGTGGTCACCCTGTTCAGCCGCTTCGGCAAGTTCCTCGGGCCGGCCGCCGCGGCTTTCGCCATCCTCATGCCGTTCCTGCCCTTCGCCGATCAACGCATGGTCGATATCGGCATCCTCATCCTGACCTACATCATGCTGGGCTGGGGCCTCAACGTGGTGGTCGGCCTGGCCGGGCTGCTCGATCTCGGCTACGTCGCCTTCTATGCGGTCGGCGCCTATGCCTATGCGCTGCTCTCACTTGAGGTCGGGCTCAATTTCTGGGAAGCCTTGCCGCTCGCCGGCGCCTGCGCCGCCACCTTCGGCATCCTGCTCGGCTTTCCGGTGCTGCGCCTGCGCGGCGACTATCTCGCGATCGTCACGCTCGGCTTCGGCGAGATGATTCGCCTGGTCCTGCTCAACGGTCCCGATTTCGGTCTGTTGGCGAACGGTGCGAAGGGTATCGGCGACATCCCGCGGCCGAGCTTCTTCGGCATGGAGTTCACCGCGGCGCCGAAGCCCGGTGCGGTCGCCTTCAGCGACTATTTCGGGCTCGATTTCTCGCCGATCCAGCGTGTCATCTATCTCTACTACATCATCCTGCTGCTCGCCTTCATCACCAACTGGTTCACCTTGCGCATCCGCAAGCTGCCGATCGGTCGCGCTTGGGAGGCGCTGCGCGAGGACGAGATCGCCTGCCGCGCGCTCGGCATCAATCCGCGCAATACCAAGCTGACCGCCTTCGCCATCGGCGCGATGTTCGCCGGCTTCGCCGGCTCGTTCTTCGCGACGCGGCAAGGCTTCATCAGCCCCGAGAGCTTCAACTTCATGGAGTCGGCCGTCATCCTCGCCATCGTCGTGCTCGGCGGGATGGGCAGCCAGGTCGGCGTCGTCCTGGCGGCGATCGTGCTGATCGGCGGTCCCGAATGGTTCCGCGACCTCGCCGCCTTCCGCATGCTGGCCTTCGGTGGGCTGATGGTGGCGGTCATGGTCTGGCGTCCGCAGGGTCTGCTGGCGCATCGCGAGCCCACGATCAAGCTGGCGCGCTCGCCGCGCGAGACGCCGGTTGCTGTATCGGTAAGAGAAAAAGCCACATGAGCGAAAAGCAGCTGCTCAAGGTCGAGCACGTCACGATGCGTTTCGGCGGCTTGGTCGCCGTCGACGATGTCTCGTTCGATGCCGGTGACCGGGCGATCACCGCGGTAATCGGACCGAATGGCGCGGGCAAGACCACGCTGTTCAACTGTCTCACCGGCTTCTATAAGCCGACTGTCGGACGTCTCCTGCTGACCACCGCGGATGGCGGCGAGCATCTGCTCGAGCGGATGGACGGCTATCGCATACCGCAGGTTGCGCGGGTGGCGCGCACCTTCCAGAACATCCGTCTCTTCCCGCGCATGTCGGTCCTCGAGAATTTGCTGATCGCTCAGCACAACAAGCTGATGCGCGCCTCGGGCTTCACCGTCCTTGGCCTCTTCGGCCTGCCGATCTACCGCCATGCCGAATCCAAGGCCGTCGATCTGGCGCGCTATTGGCTGGAGCGCATTGGGCTGGTCGACCGCGCCGACGACGATGCCGGGACGCTACCCTATGGCGACCAGCGGCGGCTGGAGATCGCGCGCGCAATGTGCACCGAGCCGTGCCTGCTTTGCCTCGACGAGCCGGCCGCCGGGCTCAACCCGCGCGAGACCGACGAACTCAACCAGCTCTTGGTGTTCATTCGCGATCACGAGAAGATCGGCCTGCTGCTGATCGAGCACGACATGGCGGTGGTGATGAAGATCTCCGACCATGTCATCGTGCTCGACCACGGGGCGAAGATCTCGGACGGCACGCCCGACGCGGTGAAGAACGATCCCGCCGTCATCCGCGCCTATCTCGGCGCCGAGGAGGACGAGGAGCTGCCCCCCGAGGTTGCTAGCGATCTCGTCTCCATCGCCCCCGGCGCCATCGGCGGGACGCACTGATGCTCAAGATCTCCGGCGTTCATACGTTCTATGGCCATATCGAGGCGCTCAAGGGCGTCGATCTCGAGGTCAAGACGGGTGAGATCGTCGCTCTGATCGGCTCGAACGGGGCCGGCAAGTCGACGCTGCTGATGACGATCTGCGGCACGCCGCAGGCCTCGTCCGGGCAGATCCTCTTCGATGGGCAAGACATCACCCGCATGCCGACCCATCTCATCATCCGCAGCGGCATCAGCCAATCGCCCGAAGGACGGCGCATCTTTCCGCGCATGACCGTGCTGGAAAATCTCCAGATGGGCGCCATCCTGACCGATCCGAAATATCTCACCGAGGATCTCGACCGCGTCCTGACGATCTTTCCGATCCTGCGCGATCGTCAGGCGCAGCGCGGCGGTACGCTGTCCGGCGGCGAGCAGCAGATGCTGGCGATCGCGCGCGCCCTGATGGGCCGCCCGCGCCTGCTGCTGCTCGACGAGCCGTCGCTCGGCCTGGCGCCGATGATCGTCAAGCAGATCTTCCGGACCATCCGCGAGATCAACGAGAAGACCGGCACCACGATCCTGCTGGTCGAGCAGAATGCCAATCAGGCGCTTCGCCTGGCGCATCGCGGCTATGTACTGGCGACGGGCAAGATTCTGATGGCGGGCAGTGGACGCGAATTGTTGTCGAATCACGAGATCCGGACGGCGTATCTCGAAGGCGTGTGAGCGGGCGAGGGGAGGCTGACGATGGCCTTGGATGTGGTCGGTAGCGTGTCGTGGCCGGTTTTCTTCTTTCTCACGATCATCCTGTCCGGCTGGGTCGCGATGATGGCTGCGACGGCGCTTGCCCGGATGTGGCGCCCCTGGTGGTCGAACGTCGCCTATGGGCTCATTCTCGGCCTGGGTAACCGGTTGCTCGAGATGATGCTGTTCAAGGGGCCGCTGCTGTCGCCGCAAGGCTACGTCGTCGACACGCTCTACATCATTGCCGTCATGCTGCTGTCTTATCGCATTGCGCTGACCCGCAGCATGGTCGTGCAATACCCGTGGCTCTACGAACGCGACGGGCTGTTCCAATGGCGGGCGAGGTAACCGGTGATCGTACATGGACAGGTGATCGCCGGCCGGCGTATGCTCGCACCACGTTCATCATGCTGATGTCGTGACTTATTTTCCACGCGTACCAATGGTTTTCGTCCAAGCAGGGAGAGGGTCCATGAAGCGGAATTCGTTAGTATTGCTTGCCGCCGTCGCGGCAACAGCGCTGAGCGTTGCCAGCGCCAAGGCTCAGGACGTCGTCGTCGCGGTTGCCGGCCCGATGACGGGTGGTGATGCAATCTTCGGCGAGCAACTGAAGCGCGGCGCCGAGATGGCGATTGCCGACATTAACGCGGCGGGCGGCCTGATGGGTCACAAGCTGAAGCTCGAGATCGGCGACGATCAGTGCGAGCCGAAGCAGGCGCTGCCGGTCGCCAATTCCTTCGTTCAGAAGAAGGTTCAGTTCGTCGTCGGCCATTACTGCTCGGGTGTGACGATCCCGGCCTCGGCTGTCTATGTCGAGAACAACATCTTCATGATCACGCCGGCCGCGACCAATCCGCGCCTGACCGATGAGGCGAAGGCCAAGGGCTGGAAGACGGTTTTCCGCTCCTGCGGTCGCGATGACATCCAGGGCGTCGTCGCCGGTAAATACGTCGCCGCGAACTACAAGGGCAAGAAGGTTGCCATCCTGCACGACAAGACCCCGTACGGCCAGGGCATCGCCGACGAGACCAAGAAGAACATGAATGCGGCCGGCCTGCAGGAAGCCCTCTATGACAGCTTCCAGAAGGGTGACAAAGACTACACGGCGCTCGTCAGCAAGATGAAGCAGATGGGCATCGACGTCGTCTATGTCGGCAGCTACCACACCGAGACCGGGCTGCTGATGAAGCAGGCGCGCGAGCAGGGCTTCGGCGCCCAGTTCATCGCCGAGGACGCGCTCGTCACCGACGAGTTCTGGAAGATCGCCGGCCCGGCCGGCGAAGGCCTGCTGATGACCTTCGCGCCCGACCCGATCGCCAATCCGGCGGCGAAGGCGGTCGTCGAGAAGTTCACCAAGCAGGGCTACAAGCCGGAAGGCTACACGCTCTACACCTACGCGGCCTTCCAGGTCATCGCTGCGGGCGTCAACTCAGCGAAATCGCTCGATGCCAAGAAGGTTGCCGACCAGATCCGCGGCAAGGCGATCGACACCGTGCTCGGCAAGCTGCAATACGACGACAAGGGCGACGTCTCGAACAGCGAGTACGTCTGGTACAAATGGCATGACGGCAAGTATGCGCAGGTCAAGTCATAAGCTGACGGCCTAGGCCGTGACGAGGGGCCCGGCGGGCAACCGCCGGGCCTTTTCGTTGGCGCCGCTTTCTCCGCCGTCACCGCCGCGCTGCGGACAAGAAAACATCGCATCGACGGATGCGGTGAGCGACCGTCCCGAGGATAACGGTCCCGGGGACACGGCCCCGAGATGAGGGCCCCGAGATGAAGGCTGGGGGCGGCTACTTCTTCGCCGCGCCGCGCTTGCCGGTCTGGCGGCCGGTGCCGCGACCGAGGCCGATCTTCTTGGCGAAGGCCGAACGCTGCGCGGCGTAGTTCGGCGCCACCATCGGATAGTCCGCCGGCAGGCCCCATTTGGCGCGATAGTCGTCGGGCGTCATGGCATAGGTCGAGCGAAGGTGCCGCTTCAGCATCTTCAGCTTCTTGCCGTCTTCGAGACAGATCAAGTATTCCGGCGTGATCGATTTGCGGATCGCGACGGCCGGCTTGAGCGGCTCGTTCTTGGCATCGGCATCGACGTCGAGCGAGCGCAACGAGGCATAAACGGTGCTGATGATCTCTGCTAGTTGCTGCGTCGGCAAAGCGTTGTTGCTGACATAGGCGGCGACGACGTCCGCCGTCATCCGTAACAATTCTTCATCTGCGATTTTTGCGATTGTTGTTGTTTCGACCATTATGGGAGGCCCCAGCCAATGCGTTAAAACGCGTTTTTATTTATAGCGCGATAATTGCAGAGTGATTTTCTACTGTCAATAAGAACTACTACACCAAGAGTATTCGACATTTCGCGGCCTGGGCCGAATTCCAAGTTCGACTTGGTGACTGCCGGCTGATGTGCGGCGATGTTTTGCTCGCCTGACCCGCGTTTCAGTCCAACACCCGATTGGAGCGAGCATCAAGGCAAGCAACCGGCACACGGCAGTTCGGCTTGCACGACGCCTGTCGGCGTAGCTTACTGATATCCAAAGGGAATATTTTTGGGGGCAAACGCGAGGCGTAGTGGCCGGCTGACTGGATTTGCCAATAGCTGGTAGGCCAATAGCTGGTATGATTGCGCGGTCCAACCGCGGGAGCCCGATGTCCGACACTGTCGCCATCGCCGCCGATCACGGCGGCTTCGATCTGAAAGAGAGCTTGGTGCCGGTTCTCCAGAGCGCCGGCGTGACGGTGCTCGATCTCGGCACGACGAGCCGCGAGGCGGTCGACTATCCGGAATTCGCCGATGCCCTCGCCGCCGCGCTGACGGCCGGGGGGGCGCAGCGCGGCATCCTCATCTGCGGCACCGGCATCGGCATTTCGATCGCGGCGAACCGGCATGCCGGCATTCGCGCGGCGCTTTGCCACGACAGCTTGACGGCGCGGCTGGCGCGCCAACATAACGATGCCAATGTGCTCGTCCTCGGTGGCCGCCTGATCGGCATCGAGACGGCAAAAGAATGTCTCTCGACGTTTCTGAATACGCCCTTTGAAGGCGGCCGCCACGCCAGGCGGGTCGCCAAGCTGGGTCGAGCGGTCCCGCAATGACCGCCCAAGCTGGAGTTTCCCCGCCGATGTCCGTTCGTCCCGCCGTCGCCTCGCTTCCCGGAACCGACCGTTTCTTCGCTGGAACGCTGCGTGACAGCGATCCCGAGATCTTCGCCGCGATCGGCCAGGAGCTCGCCCGCCAGCAGGACGGGATCGAGCTGATCGCCTCGGAGAACATCGTCAGCGCCGCCGTGCTCGAGGCGCAAGGCTCGGTGCTCACCAACAAATATGCCGAGGGTTATCCAGGCCGGCGCTATTACGGCGGCTGCGAGTTCGTCGACATCGCCGAGAGCATCGCCATCGATCGCGCCAAGCGGCTCTTCGGCTGCGCCTTCGCCAATGTGCAGCCGCATTCCGGCGCGCAGGCGAATCAGGGAGTCCTCCTGGCGCTGCTCAAGCCGGGCGACACCCTGCTCGGCATGTCGCTCGCTGCCGGCGGGCATCTCACCCATGGCGCGGCGCCCAATCTCTCGGGCAAATGGTTCAACGCGGTGCAATACGGCGTGCGGCAGCAGGACGCGCTGATCGATTTCGACGAGGTCGAGCGTCTTGCCCGCGAGAAGCGGCCGAAGCTGATCATCGCCGGCGGCTCGGCCTATCCCCGGGTCATCGATTTCGCCCGCTTCCGCCGGATCGCCGACGAAGTGGGCGCCTATTTCATGGTCGACATGGCGCATTTCGCCGGGTTGGTCGCCGGCGGCGCCTATCCGAGCCCGCTGCCGCATGCCCATGTCGTGACGACGACGACGCACAAGACGCTGCGCGGTCCGCGCGGCGGCATGATTCTCGGCAACGACGTGGAGCTCGGCAAGAAGATCAACAGCGCCATGTTCCCCGGCCTCCAGGGCGGCCCGCTGATGCATGTCATCGCCGCCAAGGCGGTGGCGTTCGGCGAGGCCCTGCAGCCGAGCTTCAGGGATTATGCGTCCGCCGTGGTGGCCAATGCGCGGGCCCTCGCCGACACGCTGGTTCGCGGCGGGTTGGCGATCGTCTCGGGCGGCACCGATTCCCACCTCATGCTCGTCGATCTGCGGCCGAAGCGGCAGACCGGCCGCGCCGCCGAAATCGCGCTCGAGCGCGCCGGCATCACCTGCAACAAGAATGGCATTCCGTTCGATCCGGAGAAGCCGACGGTGACCTCGGGCATTCGCCTCGGCACGCCGGCGGCGACGACGCGCGGTTTCGGCGAGGCGGAGTTCCGCGAGGTCGGCGCGCTCATCGTCGAGATCCTCGACGCCATGGCCAGCAGCGGCGACGCGGCGCAGGCGGCGGAGCAGCAGGTTCACGGCAAGGTGCGGGAGCTATGCGGTCGCTTTCCGATCTACGCCGCTCGCCGGTGATGCCGACACGGCGCGGGGCGGAACGCTGAGCGGACGAGTGTCGGAGGGAGGGGACGATGCGTTGCCCGTTTTGCGGTTTCGAGGACACCCAGGTCAAGGATTCACGCCCGACCGACGATCGCGCCGCGATCCGCCGCCGGCGCTTCTGCCCGAATTGCGCGGCGCGTTTCACCACCTTCGAGCGCGTTCAGCTGCGCGAGCTGACGGTGGTCAAGAAGAACGGGCAGCGCGAGCCCTTCGAGCGCGACAAGCTCGCCCGCTCGATCCATGTCGCCTTGCGCAAGCGTCCGGTCGAACCGGAGAAGGTAGAGCGCGTTATCAATTCGATGGTCCGCCAGCTCGAGAGCTCGGGCGAGAGCGAGATACCGAGCGACGTCGTCGGCGGCCTCGTCATGGAGGCGCTGGCCAGCCTCGACCAAGTCGCCTATGTGCGCTTCGCCTCGGTGTATCGTAATTTCCGCGAGGCCAAGGATTTCGGCTAATTCGTCGGCCGGATCAGCGCCGACAACGATTGACGCCCGCGTCCTGACCGCCGGAATGACCGACATCACCCATATGCGCGCGGCGGTCGCGCTGGCGCGGCGCGGCCTCGGCGATGTCTGGCCCAACCCGGCGGTCGGCTGCGTCATCGTCCAAGGCGGCCGCGTCGTCGGACGCGGCTGGACCCAGCCGGGCGGAAGGCCGCATGGCGAGACCGAGGCGCTCGCCCGTGCCGGCGAGGCGGCGCGCGGCGCCACCGCCTATGTCAGTCTCGAGCCGTGCTGCCATTGGGGCAAGACGCCGCCCTGCACCGATGCCTTGATCGCCGCCGGGATCGCCCGCGTCGTCATCCCGATCGAGGACCCCGATCCGCGCGTCTCGGGTCAGGGCATCGCCAAGCTGCGCGCCGCCGGAATCGTCGTCGAGACCGGGCTGTGCGCCGATGAGGCGGCGGAGCTCAATGCCGGTTTCCTGCTGCGCATGCGCGAAGGCCGGCCGCTGGTCACGCTGAAGCTGGCGACGACGCTCGATGGCCGCATTGCCACCCATTCCGGCGAGAGCCAATGGATCACCGGCGGGCTGGCGCGCGATCGCGCCCACGCGCTGCGTGCCAGCCACGACGCCGTCATGGTCGGCAGCAACACGGTGATCGCCGACGACCCGCTGCTGACCTGCCGGCTCCCTGGCCTCGCCCATCGCTCGCCGGTGCGCATCGTCGTCGACGGCCGCCTGCGCGTGCCCTTGACCGCGCGCGTCGTCGCCGATGCACGACGGGCGCCGACCTGGGTCCTCACCCTGCGCGGCGGCGACGCGCTGCGCCAGGAGGCGTTCCGCGCCTGCGGGGTCGAGCTCATCGAGGTCGAGCCCGATGGCGGTGCCGGAATCGCCATGGCGGCGGGGCTGCGCGCGCTGGGCGAGCGCGGCATGACGCGCGTGCTCGTCGAGGGCGGCTCGCATGTCGCCGCCTCGCTGCTGCGCGATCGCCTGGTCGATCGCGTCGCCTGGTTCCGCGCGCCGCGCCTGATCGGCGGCGATGGCATCCCGGCGGTGGCGGCTTTCGGCCTTGAGCGCCTGGCCGATGCGCCCGGCTTCGTGCGCAGCGGATTGATCGAATGCGGCGAGGATATCCTGGAAACCTATCGCCGCGCGTCCTAACTTAACCCCATGTTCAGCGGCATCATCAGCGATCTCGGCGAAGTGCGCGCCGTCGAACCGGGCGGCGACACCAGGCTGGTGATCGGCACGAGCTACGATCTTGCCGACGCGGCGATCGGCGCCTCGATCGCCTGCTCCGGCGCCTGCCTGACCGTCGTCGAGAAGGGGAAGGGCTGGTTCGCCGCGATGGTCTCGGCCGAGACGATGGCGTGCACCACCCTGGCGGGCTGGCGGCCGGGAACCCGGATCAACCTCGAGCGCGCGCTGCGCCTCGGCGACGAGTTCGGCGGCCACATCGTGCTCGGCCATGTCGACGGCATCGCCCGCATCGTCGATCGCCGCGCGGAGGGTGATTCCGTGCGCTTCTCCTTCGCCGCGCCGCCCCATCTCGCGCCCTCGATCGCCGCCAAGGGCTCGGTCGCGCTCGACGGCGTGTCGCTCACCGTCAACGAGGTCGATGGCGAGCGTTTCGGCGTCAACATCATTCCCCACACGCAATCCTGCACGAGCTTCGGCACGGCGCAGATCGGCGACGGCGTCAACCTCGAGATCGACGTGCTGGCCCGTTACGTTGCCCGCCTGTTGCAGGCGGGGCAGGGCGGCCGCCGCTGAGCGTTTTGCGCGCGACGCTTGCGGGAAGCCGCCGGAAAGCAGTAGTCAAGGCGGATGGACCATCGGTCGCGGCATGAAACGGGCGACGGATCGCCGGGCCGGCATGGTCGGCACGAGGGTGAACGGATGAGCTTCGTCGAGGTGATCTCGCCGATCGAGGACGTCATCGAGGAAGCGCGCAACGGCCGCATGTTCATCCTCGTCGACGACGAGGATCGCGAGAACGAGGGCGATCTCGTCGTTCCGGCGCAGATGGCGACGCCGGCGGTGATCAATTTCATGGCCAAGCATGGCCGCGGGCTGATCTGCCTGGCCCTGACCCGGCAGCGCGTCGAGCAGCTTGCGCTGCCGCTCATGCCGCAGCAGAACGCCTCCCGCCTGCGCACCGCGTTCACCGTCTCGATCGAGGCGCGCGAGGGGGTGACGACCGGCATCTCGGCGCCCGATCGGGCGCGCACCGTCGCCACGGCGATCGATCCCAGCAAGGGCCCCTCCGATATCGAGACGCCGGGCCATATCTTCCCGCTGATGGCGCGTGACGGCGGCGTCCTCGTGCGCACCGGCCATACCGAGGCGGCGGTCGACATCGCGCGGCTCGCCGGGCTCAACCCGTCGGGCGTCATCTGCGAGATCATGAACGACGACGGCACGATGGCCCGGCGCGAGGATCTCGTTCGCTTCGCTCAGTTCCACGGCCTCAAGATCGCCACCATCGCCGACCTCATCGCCTATCGCCGGCGTCACGACCGCATCGTCGAGCGCCGCCTCGAATCGGTCTTGGAGAGCGCGTATGGCGGCCACTTCAAGATGTACATCTACGTCAACACGGTCGCCTATGTCGAACATATCGCGCTGGTCAAGGGCGACATCTCGACACCCGAGCCGGTGCCGGTCCGCATGCACGCGATGAACGTCCTCGACGATGTGCTCGGCTCGAGCGCGAGCGGCCGTGGCGGCGTGTTGCAGAGCGCGATGGCGATGATCGCCGAGATCGGCCGCGGCGTCGTCGTGCTGCTGCGCGAGCCGTTGCCGACCTCGCTGCTCGACCGTATGCGCGGCCTCGTCGAGAAGAGCGACAATCCGGTTCCGGAATTGCGCGATTACGGCGTCGGCGCGCAGATTCTCTTCGATCTCGGCGTGCGCGACATGATCCTGCTCTCGAACACGCATCGCACCATCGTCGGTCTGGAAGGCTACGGCCTCACCGTCGTCGAAGAGCGCCACATCGTTCCGGTGGCGAAGTAGGGAGGAACAATGCCGGATTCCCCCCACATCATGATCGTCGAGGCGCCTTATTACGCACATATCGCCGAGGAGCTCGCCCGCGGCGCCATCCAGGCGCTCGATGCTGGCGGCGCCAGCTACGAGCGCTTCACCGTCCCGGGCGCCTTCGAGATTCCGGCGGCCATCCGCATCGCCATCGAGGGGCGGGGGCAGGGCAGCAAGCGGCGGTTCGATGGCTACGTCGCGCTCGGCTGCGTCATCCGCGGCGAGACGACGCATTACGACTATGTCTGCGCCGAGAGCGCGCGCGGCCTTCAGCGTCTTGCGCTGCAATACGGCGCCGCCATCGGCTTCGGCATCCTGACGGTCGAGAACGAGGCGCAGGCCCTTGCCCGCGCGCGCATCGATCGCAAGAACAAGGGCGGCGAGGCGGAGCG
>DATAQP010000509.1:0-2914 GCA_036264595.1 Allostellaceae bacterium | reverse complement strand
CTACGTGATCGAGGCGCCCTATACCGATCTCGCGCTCGCCCAGCAAATCGCGCACGGGCATTACGGGCTGGTTCCCGGCGAGCCCGCCGCGCCGGCCTCGTCGATCCTCTTTCCCTTCCTGCTCGCGGCCTTCGTTCCGCTCGGCCTCGGCACGCTGTCGCCGCTGATCATCAACACCCTCGCCACCCTCGCAGCCGGCGTCTTCGCCCTGCTGCTCGCCGGCGAATGCGGCCTGCCCCTTCGGCAAATCTCGCCCCCCCGGCTCTTTGTCATCGCCGCCGCGGTGACGCTCGCGCTCAACCTCGCCGGCCTCGCCTTCACCGGCCTCGAGCACTCGCTGCATGTCGCGCTGACCGTCGCCTATCTGCTCGGCCTCGTCCGCTTCGTGCGGCGCGGGCGCTGCGACTGGTGGTGGTTCGTCTGCATCCTGGTGCAGCCGATCATCCGCTTCGAGGCGGCCGGCATGCTCCTCGCCGACGTCCTGATCTTTCTCGCCTTCCGCCGCTACGCCTATGCCCTGCTGACGGTGCTGATCGGCGTCGCGCTGGTCGGCGGCTACAGCGCCTTCCTCAGCGCGCTCGGCCTGCCGCTGCTGCCGAGCTCGGTGTTGGCGCGCTCGGACTGGTCGAATGCGGCGGTGGTGTCGCATAGCGGCGTGCTCACCGTCTTCATCGCCATCCTGCGCAATTTCTACGAAAACCTGAACAGCTTCGGCGCGGCGCAGGTCCTCGGCGGCGTGGCCCTCGCCCTGCTCTGGCTCGACAAGCTGCCGACGCTGTGGGCGCAGCGCCAAATCGACAAGCCGGACCAGGCCAAGCTGATGACGATCTTCTTCATCAGCTTCGTCAGCGCCGCGCAGCTCGCCGGCGGCAAGCTCGGCTGGATTCCGCCGCGCTAAGAGGCCTATGTGCTAGCCCTCAACCTCTGCGGCCTCGTCATCGTCTATCGCGAGAAGGTCGTCGCCTGGTGCACGCACGCGAGCTGGCTGCGCGTCGGCCTGTTCGCCACGGTGCTGCTGTTGTTCTTCGCCGGCTACGCGACGCAGACCTTGGTGGCGCCCGGATTGTCGCGCAAGGAGTATCTCGGCCCCTTCCAGCTGCATCGCTTCGTCACCGAGTTCTATCGCGGGCCGGTCGCCGTCGACCAGCTCGGCTACGTCAATTACGACAATCCTTATTACGTGCTCGATCTCTCCGGCCTAGCCTCGGAGAAGGCGCGCAAGGCGCGCGCGGCGCAGCGTCCGGTCGAATGGATGGACGAACTGCTCGCCGAGCATGGTGTCAGCCTCGCGATCCTCAACAGCGGCGAGGAGCCGGCCGTGCCGGCCGGCTGGACGGCGGTCGCCGAGCTGCGCGGCGGCAACGACGCGGCGAACCATCCGGTCTTCTATGCCCGCCGCCCGAGCGACGTCGCCGCGATCGCCCCGTCCCTCGCCGGTTTCGCCGCGTCCTTGCCGGACGGCGTCAAGCTCGTCGCGCCGTCGCATTCCGCGGGAATGTCGCGTTGATCGCCGGCGCCGGCTCCTCGGCGCGACCGCTGTCGACCCACCCCGGCGGCGGTCGACGCGTCTCGGCGGACGGGCTCGGGCACGGCGCCGGCACGGGATAACGCGATCTGTTCGATATCGGACAGACGATGCCGACGGCCAGGTGTTGAACTTTCAAAATTGCGCAACTGTCTGCGCGCTACATTAGGACATTATGGTGGAGCAGGAGGGCTCTTCCATGAAGTACTATAGATCTTACTTTCTCAACGCAGATGGCCATATCGCGCGCGCCACGGTCCTCAAATGCGCTGACGATCCGGACGCCGAGCGGCAATGCCGCGCTGTCTTCGCCGCGACCGATGGCTTTGTCAGCGCCGAAATTTGGGACGGTGCGCGACAGGTCTATCGATATCCCGACGGTCCCTCCGCCCCGCTGGCGAAGAACCGGAGTCGCCACGAGGGCGAAGCGAGCAATCGGGATTCGGCAGCCGCCGACGCGCTCAACGCGGAGGTCGCCAGGGAACGCCGAACCAACCTGCACGCCGACGCGATCAAGGCCGCTCACCTGCGCGAGCAGCTCCTGGAGCAAGAAGCGGCGTCGAAGATCTCACAATAGATGGGAGGAAGCCGGACCAGTTGACGTGGATGACAACCCAGCCTTCTGCAGCGGCGACGCAAATAACGATTGCAAGCTGGTGCGCCCAGCCGGACGGCTGTAAATCGGCACGGGGTCTCGACGCCGATCGGCGGAGGGTCACAACTGCGACTGCTGCCATTTCAATGGCTTAATCCAGGTTCGCCCGAGTAAGCCGGGGTCAAAGTTCGAGCAGTATTCACATCTAAGCAGGCCGAACGATATTTAGCTGCCGAAGGTGCTTACCGGTTATGGTGCCAAGGCATGCCGGGCGTGGTGAGCAGGTTTCAGAGCGTGCTCTGGACCGAGCGAAAGCCCCCGACGCCGATTGGTGACAAGGCGAAGGAGCTCGCACAGGCAGCCGCCTTGCTGGCCACGTCGTAAAAAACCGGCACAGATATCTCGCCCGAGGAGGGCAATAGCCGGCGAGGGCCTGTGAGGATTCGCGCCATGACTAACGCCGAGGATGATCGGGCCGGGGCTCTTCGTAGGCGTCTGGTCTGCAGCGAGTGCCGCGACTTCTTGATGGAAAATCCCTCAGTCCGGCCAGGTCGCTCGTGAAACCCTGACAACCGCATCCTGTCCGGTCATTTACGGGGCTGCTTCACATCGAGACACTTCACCTTTTCCTCAAACTCACCAAAGGCGGCTATCCAATGTCGCCACGTTTTAAGATAGGCCTCGACCGCGAAACGCGAGAACTGGATCTGCGCTTCTTTGCCCCGCCCCGTCTGTTCAACGAGACGGAAACGCTTCAAGTCGGTGATGTATCTGCGGACGGTCTCTAGCTCGTA
>DATAQP010000484.1:0-2766 GCA_036264595.1 Allostellaceae bacterium | reverse complement strand
CTGCTCGAAGATCCTGGACGACTTTGTGCCGACCTACGAGTCGACCGTCACGTCGCAGCTCTGGCGCGACGGCGCGGTCATGCTTGGCAAGCTCAACAATGACGAGTTCGCCATGGGCTCGTCGAACGAGACCTCCTGCTTCGGCCCCGTCGCCAATCCCTGGCGGCGCGAGGGCTCGAACACCAATCTGGTGCCCGGCGGCTCCTCCGGTGGCTCGGCGTCGGCGGTGGCGGCGCTGCTCTGCATGGGCGCGACCGCGACCGACACCGGCGGCTCGATCCGCCAGCCGGCGGCATTCACCGCGACCGTCGGCATCAAGCCGACCTATGGCCGCTGCTCGCGCTGGGGCGTCGTGGCGTTTGCGTCCTCCTTGGACCAGGCCGGCCCGATCGGTCGCACCGTGCGCGATAGCGCGATCCTGCTCCGCTCGATGGCTGGCTACGATCCGAAGGACACGACGTCGGTGGACACGCCGGTGCCGGACTACGAGGCCGCGATCGGCAAATCCGTGAAGGGGATGAAGATCGGCATTCCCAAGGAATATCGCCTCGACGGCATGCCGGCTGAGATCGAGAAGCTCTGGAGCGAGGGCGCTGCCTGGCTGAAGGCCGCGGGCGCCGAGCTCGTCGATGTGTCGCTGCCGCACACCAAATACGCGCTGCCGGCCTATTACATCGTGGCGCCTGCGGAAGCCTCGTCGAATCTCGCGCGCTATGACGGCGTGCGCTACGGCCTGCGCGTGCCCGGCCGGTCCATCGGCGAGATGTATGAGGGCAGCCGCGCCGCCGGCTTCGGGGCCGAGGTGCGCCGACGCGTCATGATCGGCACCTATGTGCTCTCCGCCGGCTATTACGACGCCTATTACCTTCGCGCGCAGAAGGTGCGCACGCTGATCAAGAAGGACTTCGAGGACTGCTTTGCCAAGGGCGTGAACGCAATCCTGACGCCGGCGACGCCGTCCGCCGCCTTCGGCGTCGGTGAGAAGGGTGCCGACCCGGTCGAGATGTATCTGAACGACATCTTCACGGTGACCGTGAACATGGCGGGATTGCCAGGCATTGCGGTGCCCGCGGGCAAGGATACACAGGGCCTGCCGCTGGCGTTGCAGCTGATCGGAAAGCCCTTTGACGAGGAGACGTTGTTCTCGCTTGGCGAGGTAATCGAGCAGAACGCCGGTCGCTTCACACCTCAGAGGTGGTGGTGAAGATCGCCGACTTCACGGCGAGCCTGTCGGGCGCGGCGCCCGCATCTCAACTTGCGCCGCCGCTCGCAGGGCTCTGGTGGGCGGCGAAGGGCGATTGGGATCAAGCGCACAAGATCGTGCAGGACGATCCGTCGCGCGAGGCGGCCTGGGTGCACGCCTATCTGCACCGCGTCGAGGGCGATCTCGGCAACGCCGGCTACTGGTACCGCCAGGCCGGCCAACCGGTCGCAAAGGATACTCTGGAAGCCGAATGGGAGCGGATCGCATCCGCCCTGATCGAGGATGACAAGGCATGACGGCGACAAGCGGCAAGCTGATCAAGGGCGCAACCGGCGACTGGGAGGTCGTGATCGGCATGGAGGTGCATGCCCAGGTCACCTCCAGGTCAAAACTGTTCTCCGGCGCGTCCACCGCCTTCGGCGGCGAGCCGAACAGCCATGTCTCGCTGGTCGATGCCGCCATGCCGGGCATGCTGCCCGTGATCAACGAGGAGTGCGTCAGGCAGGCGGTGCGCACCGGGCTCGGGCTCAATGCGAAGATCAACCTGCGCTCGGTGTTCGACCGCAAAAACTATTTCTATCCCGACCTGCCGCAGGGCTACCAGATCAGCCAGTACAAGTCGCCGATCGTGGGCGAGGGCGAGGTCACGCTCGAGCTCGACGGCGGCAAGACCGCGACCATCGGTATCGAGCGGCTGCACCTCGAGCAGGATGCCGGCAAGTTGCTGCACGACCAGTCGCCGACCATGTCCTTTGTCGATCTCAACCGCTCGGGCGTCGCGCTGATGGAGATCGTGTCAAAGCCGGATATTCGGGACGCGGAGCAGGCCAAGGCTTACGTGACAAAGGTGCGCTCGATCCTGCGTTATCTCGGTACCTGCGACGGCGACATGGAGAAGGGCAGCCTGCGCGCCGACGTCAACGTCTCCGTCCGCAAGGTGGGCGGGCCGCTCGGCACCCGCTGCGAGATCAAGAACATGAACTCGACCAACTTCATCGGCCAGGCGATCGAGTACGAGGCGCGGCGCCAGATCGAGATCATCGAGGATGGCGGCGCGATCGAGCAGGAGACGCGCCTGTTCGACCCCAACAAGGGCGAGACCCGCTCGATGCGCTCCAAGGAAGAGGCGCACGACTACCGCTATTTCCCCGATCCGGACCTCTTGCCGCTGGAGTTTAGCCAAGGCTTTGTTGACGAGCTGAAGGCGGACCTGCCTGAGCTGCCGGACCAGAAGCGGGCGCGCTTTGTCGAGGACCTCAGCCTGTCGCCTTACGACGCCAGCGTGCTGGTGGCCGAGCGCGAGAGCGCTGATTTCTATGAGACCGTGCTGGGCAAGCTCGGCGATGCCAAACGCGACGGCAAGGTCGCCGCCAACTGGGTGATCAACGAGCTGTTCGGTCGTCTCAACAAGGAAGGCAAGGACATCGCGACCTCGCCGGTCTCCGCCGCGCAACTGGCGGCCATCATCGACCTGATCGGGGAGGGCACCATCTCCGGCAAGATCGCCAAGGACCTGTTCGAGATCGTCTGGCAGCACGGCGGTGACCCGAAGCGCCTGGTCG
>DATAQP010000446.1:0-9110 GCA_036264595.1 Allostellaceae bacterium | reverse complement strand
TTGACGAGTCCGGCGGCAAAGCAGGCGACGAGGCCGAGCGGCGAGAGGGCAAAGAGCCGGCGTACGCTGAATTTCGTGCGATCGGCGATCTCAGGATTGCTGACCTCGGTCAGCGCCATCGGGATGAGCGCGGTGGCGAAGCTCATGGCGATGACGATGAAGAGGAAATTCGCCGCGTCATGCAGGTTGAGGGCGAGTGGCCCGACGGCACTCGCCGACCACGAGACGAAGAGATAGGCGGCGAAGACGCGGCCGCGCGAGCTGGCGCCGACCTTGTCGTTGAGCCAGCTCTCGGTGACCAGGAAGGCGCCCGACATGGCATAGCCGGTGGCGGCGCGCAGCACGCCCCAGATCAGCGGATCGCTGGTCACGGCGTGCAGCAGCACGCAATCGGCGCCGACCGCGGCGAAGACGGTGAAGGCGCGGATATGGCCGACGCGGTCGACGATGGCGGCGCAGCTCAGCGACCCGGCGAGAAAGCCGATGTAATAGGCCGAGGTGACGAGGCCGATGGTCGGCGTCGGCACGCCGCGCTGGGCCAGCAGCAGGCTGACGAACGGCGCCAGCGCGCCGAGCGCGAGCTGGACGAAGGTGATGCCGAGGAGGACCGGCGCGATCGGTTGGACACGGGCGAGCATGGCGAGGGGGATGCGGTTGACGGGGGCGCGGCCAATCTCCCCGCCGCGGCGGGCCTACCTTACCCCCGCGCACAAAGACATGTCTCCCCTCATCAGCCGATTCTCGCTGCTCTGCGCGGTGTCATTGCGAGGAGGCCGCAGGCCAACGCGGCAATCTCGAGCCGCCACGGCGCGATCGGAACGTCACGGCGACAATTCATCGTAGAGATCGCACCATTCGGGATTCATGCCGGTGATGAGGTCGAGTTTCTAACGCCGCGAGCCGGCCTTGATTTGCTTCTCGCGGGAAATCGCAGCGGTCGCGTCCTCGGTGACCTCGTAGAAGACCAGCTTGTCGACGTTGTAACGACTGGTGAAACCGGGCGTCCACTTCTCGCGGTGCTCGAAGACGCGACGGAGATTGCGTCGCTGCGCTCGCAATGACAGCATGGGGTTGTAGCATGAGCGATGATCTGGGCATTCTCGGCGGGCTGCGGCGCTCTGCCGAGCGGACGATCTGGGGCACCAGAACCCACCGGGCCCGGGCTGCGATTGACTCGCGGTTGCTACGACCTATAGCATTTCGACAACGATAAGAATCAACTGGGAGCGCGATGGTGGGCGGCTCGCGCGGACGGTGACATCCGGGTCCGCATTCTCGCTGTGACGATTGCAAAAAAGGGGAGCAATGGCGCGCTTCTTCCTCAAGCACCTGCTCTTTCTTTGCCTCACCCTCCTGGTGGTGTCGTTGATCGTCTTCGTGCTGACCGAATTCACCCCGGGCGACGTCGCCCGAAAGATGCTGGGCGCCTACGCGACGCAGGAGCAGGTCGCCATCCTGACCAAGGAGATGGGGCTCGATCGCCCCGTCCTGGTGCGCTATTTCGAATATATCGGCCATCTCGCTTCAGGCGATCTCGGCTACTCGACGCGCTTCAAGGTGCCGGTCAAGGACATCATCTTCGACCGGCTGGCCAATACCGGCATGCTGGCGGCCATCGCCTTCGCCATCATCGTGCCGCTGTCGATGCTGCTCGGCATCACCGCCGGGATGCGCGAATCCTCGCGCTTCGACCGCACGATCATGCTGTTCAGCACGATCACCGCCTCGATCCCGGAATTCGCCATGGGCGTCTTCCTCGCCAGCGTCTTCGTCGTCGCCCTCGGCTGGCTGCCCGGCACCGCGACGATGACCGGCAGCGCGCGCTGGAGCGTCGCCCAGCAGCTCGTCCTGCCCGTGGCGACCATCGTGCTGTTCGATCTCGGTTATCTCGTCAGCATGATTCGCGCCTCGATGGTCGAGGTCATGCAGCGCCCCTATATCCGCACCGCCGTGCTCAAGGGCATGCGCTTCCGCCAGGTCATAGTCGGCCACGCGCTGCGCAACGCCATGATCAACCCGGTGACGGTGATCCTGCTGCAGATCAACTATCTGATCACCGGGGTGGTCGTCGTCGAGACCGTCTTCGCCTATCCCGGCTTCGGCCGCATGATGCTCGAGGCGGCGCTCTACAAGGACATCGCACTCATCGAGGTCGGCGCGCTGGTCGCCGTGTTCGTCGCCGTGCTGACGCAGATCCTCGGCGATCTCGGCTACATGATGCTCGATCCCAGGATTCGCACCTGATGACCGCCGAGAGCAAGATCGACGCCGTTTCCGTGCCGCGGCGTGCCGTCTCGGCCGCGCCAGCCCTCTGGCTGCGCCGCCTGGCGCCGCTGCGCGCATCGCCGTCGGCGATGATCGGCATCGCGCTGACCCTGTTTTGGGCCTTCGCCGCCCTGCTGGCGCCGTGGCTGGCCCCCTACCCGCCCAACGCCTCGGATCTGACGGCGCTGGCACACCCGACGCCGTCGGCCGCGCACTGGCTCGGCACCGACCATCTCGGGCGCGACATCCTCTCACGCGTGCTGTGGGGCGCCCGCACCGTGCTCACCGTGGCGCCGATCGCCGTGCTCGGCGCCACCGCCTTCGGCTCGCTGGTCGGCCTCACCGCCGGCTACTACCGCGGCTGGATCGACCTGGTGATCACCCGCATCAGCGATATTGTCCTCTCCTTCCCGGTCATCATCCTCTACATGATCATCCTGGCGATCTATGGCTCCTCGGCCTTCAACATCATCGCCGTCATCACCCTGACCAAGGCACCGATCATCGCCCGCATCGTGCGCGGCATCACCCTCGAGCTGCGCGAGCGCGAGTACGTGGCCGCCGCCAAGATGCGCGGCGAGTCCGCGCTCTACATCATGCTGGTCGAGATCCTGCCCAACGCGCGCGGGCCGCTCATCGTCGAGATGTGCCTCCGGATGGGCTACACCATCATCACCATCGGCGTGCTCGGCTTCCTCGGCATCGGCCTGCCGCCGCCCGATCCCGATTGGGGCGGCATGGTCAAGGACACATACGGCATGATGTCGGTGTGGCCGCATATGTCGCTGATCCCGTGCGCCGTCATCTCGTCGCTCGTCATCGGCTTCAACCTGCTGTCGATCGGCCTCAGGGAGATCGGCCTGCGTGACTGATCCCTCCTCGACGGATGACACCACGCCCATCCTCGCCTTCGAGAAGGCGCGCATCTCGTTCTTCCTGCGCGCCGGCGAGGCCAATGTCATTCCGGGCCTCAGCTTCACGATCAAGCCGCGCGAGGCGCTCGGCCTGGTCGGCGAATCCGGCTGCGGCAAATCCACCGTGGCGCTCGCCATCATGCGCTATCTCGGCCGCGCCGGACGTCTGACCTCGGGCCGCATCCGCTTCCAGGGGCGCGACATGGCCGAGCTCGACGACGACGCCCTGCGCGCCGTGCGCGGCCGCCGCATCGCGATGATCTATCAGGACCCGATGAGCAGCCTCAACCCTGTCATGACGATCGGCCGCCAGCTCATGGAAGTGCCGATGCTGCACGAGGGGATTGCCGCCGAGGCGGCCCGAGAGCGCGCGCTCGCCATGCTCGGCGAGGTCAAGCTGCCGGACGCCGCCGCCCTGCTCGAGCGCTATCCGCATCAGCTCTCCGGGGGCCAACAGCAGCGCATCGTCATCGCCATGGCGCTGATCGCCAAGCCCGAGCTGCTGATCATGGACGAACCGACCACTGGGCTCGACGTCACGGTCGAGGCGGCGGTGCTGGATCTCGTGCGCGAGCTGCGCCAGCGCCATGATTCGGCGATCCTCTTCATCAGCCATAATCTCGGCACGGTGGCGCAGATCTGCGACCGCGTCGGCGTCATGTATGCCGGCGAGCTCGTCGAGGAAGGCACCGTCCGCGAGGTCTTCACGGCGCCGCGCCATCCCTACACGCGCGGCCTGCTCGACTGCCTGCCGACGCTCGGCCGCGACAAGCACAACGCGACGCTGCGCTCGATTTCCGGCCAGGTCGGCTCGCCGCTGGCGCGCCCGCGGGGCTGCGCCTTCGCGCCGCGCTGTGCGTTCGCCGAGGCGGCACGCTGCACGACCGCGCCGATCATGCCACAAGAGGTCGCCGGAACCGCCGATCACCGCGTCCAATGCGTGCGCGTCGCCGAGCTGCCGCGCTGGCAGCACCCGGCCGCCGTGACCGGCGAAGAGGCGATGGCGGCGGCGAACGCGCCGGCGCTGGTCCTGCACGGCGTCGGCAAGACCTATTACCAGTCGCACGGCATTTTCGGCGGCGCCGGCCGCGCCATTGCCGCCTTGCGCGACGTCGACATGGCGGCCGAGCGGGGCCGCACCCTCGCTATCGTCGGCGAGAGCGGCTGCGGCAAGTCGACCCTGGCGCGCATCCTCAGCGGCCTGCAATCGGCGAGCAGCGGCAGCGTCGTGCTCGACGGCAGCGAGATCGCCCGTCTGCCCATCGATCGCCGGCCGCCGGCGCTCAAGCGGCGCCTGCAGATGGTGTTTCAGAACCCCGACTCGACGCTCAACCCGAGTCACAGCGTCGGCTACGCGATCGCGCGCGCCCTGCGTCGCCTCAAGGGATTGAGCGCCGCGGAGGCGAACCGGCAGAGCCTGCACCTACTTGACACCGTCAAGCTATCCGGCGATTTCGCCCGCCGCCGGCCGCATCAGCTGTCGGGCGGCCAGAAGCAGCGCGTCGCCATCGCTCGCGCGCTCGCCGGCGACCCCGACATCATTCTCGCCGACGAGCCGGTCTCGGCGCTCGATGTCTCGGTTCAGGCGGCGATCATCAATCTCTTGACCGAGTTGCAGGCGGCGCGCGGCGCCACCCTCGTCTTCATCTCGCACGACCTCGCCGTGGTGCGCTATCTCGCCGACAGCGTCGCCGTCATGTATCTCGGCCGGGTCGTCGAGTTCGGTCGCGCCAGCGAGGTCTTCGCGCCGCCCTGGCATCCCTATACCGAGGCGTTGCTCTCGGCCGTGCCTAAGCCCGACCCCGACTCGCAGCGCTATCGCATCGTCCTCGAAGGCGCTCCGCCGAGCGCCGCGGCATTGCCGCGCGGCTGTCCCTTCGCGACGCGCTGTCCGCGCAAGCTCGGCGCGATCTGCGACGACACGAAGCCGCCCGAGCAGCTGATCGACGGCAGTCATCGTATCGCCTGCCATATTCCTGCAGCTGAGCTTGCGGCCGCGCAGACGGCCGCGCCGCCAACCGCTGCCACCGGCAATACCCTCCGTGCCACCCGGCCCGGGCGGTAAAAAAACAAAAACCGCCGCGAGATAAAATCCCCGACCGCCAGCGTTAACCGACAGACATCCGGTTCAACCGCCGGAAAGCGTCCGGCGGCGAGTCCCGTTTTGGGCGGAGATTATGTCGCAAAAAAAACTCCCCAGAATCCGACAGGATTGGGCGATGTTCCTTGATGTCGACGGAACATTGCTGGATTTCGCCGAAACACCCGATCTGGTTGCAGTACCCCCCGGTCTTCTCGATATTCTGGGGAAGCTGCACGGCGATCTCGGCGGCGCCGTCGCCCTGGTCAGCGGCCGGAAGATCGCCGATCTCGATCGGCTCTTCGACCCCTTACGCCTGCCGGCGGCTGGTCAGCACGGTGCCGAGCTGCGTGAAGCGGCGAACGGCGAGATCGTCAAGGCACCGCCGCCGGCCGCGCTCGCGGCGGTGATCGCCGCGCTGCAGGGTTTCGCGGCAAGCCGGCCCGGCATCCTGGTCGAGGACAAAAATTCGAGCGTCGCCGTTCACTATAGGAGGGCTCCGCGATACCGCCACGAACTCGAAGAATTCACCCGGGCGGCAATCGCAGCGGACACCAAAGAGCTGGAGGTCCTGGAGGCCGTGATGGCCGTCGACGTGAAGCCGCGCTCGGTCGACAAGGGACGGGCGGTCGCGTGGTTCATGGACCGCGCGCCGTTCTGCGGGCGTGTCCCCGTGTTTGTCGGCGACGACCGCACCGACGAGGACGGGTTCGCCGCGGTCATCGAGCGTGCCGGCCATGCGGTCCAGGTCGGCACGTCGCGGCCGCGTACCGCCCCCTGGCACATCGCCACGCCCGCCGATCTGCGGCAGTGGCTGCGGGCAGGTGTCGTGGATCATGGCGGAACATGATGATCGCTTCAGCGGCTCTGCCGGCCCCAGCTCTCGAACTCGTCGTCCCCGCGAGACGCGTGTCGACACATCAAAAGGAGGCGCCGTGCCGCGGCTTGTAATCGTATCCAACCGTATCAGCCTGCCGAGCGAGCGCACCACCCGCGCCGGCGGGCTTGCCGTGGCGATGCGCGATGCTCTGAAGCACTACGGCGGGATGTGGTTCGGCTGGAGCGGCGGCATCGCCGAAAACTCGTCGACCACGCCGCATGTCATGACTGCCGACGACGTGACCTACGTAACGGTCGATCTCAGCCGCGCCGATCACCAGGGCTACTATGTCGACTATGCCAATGGCTCGCTCTGGCCCCTGCTGCACTATCGCCTCGGGCTGGTCGAGTACAAACGGCGCGCTTTCGATCGCTATCTGCGGGTCAACCGCTATCTCGCCAGTATTCTGCAACCGCTGCTGCGGCCGGACGACGTGATCTGGGTCCATGACTATCACCTCATCCCGCTCGGCGGCGAACTGCGCCAGCTCGGCATCAAGAACCGCATCGGCTTCTTCCTCCACACCCCCTTCCCGCCGCCCGAGGTGCTGGAGGCCCTGCCGCACCACGACATGCTGATCCGCGGGCTCTGCGCCTACGATCTCATCGGCTTTCAGACCGCGGACGGCGTGCGCGCCTTACTGAATTATGTCACCGAACGGGCGGGCGGGCACCAGCTTGGCAATGGCCGGTTCACCGCCTATCGCATGCAATCGCGCGTCGCCGCCTTCCCGATCAGCATCGCGACAGAGGAATTCGCCGAGTTGGCCGCGCGCGCCGTGGCCACGCCGGATTCGCGCCGTCTGCGTGAGAGCCTAGGAGATCGCGATCTCATAATCGGCGTCGATCGCCTCGACTACAGCAAAGGCATCGGCAACCGCTTCGATGCGATCGACAGCCTGCTGACCGATTGGCGCGCGCATCGCGGCCGCTTCACCTATCTCCAGATCGCACCGTATTCGCGCGGCGAGGTCACCCCGTACCGCGCCCTGCGCCGCGAGCTGGAGCTCGCGGCCGGCCGCATCAATGCCAAATTCTCCGAGTTCGACTGGGCCCCAATCCGCTACGTCAACCGCAGCCTGTCGCAGCAGACGCTGGCCGGCTTCTATCGCATTGCCCGGATCGGCTTGGTGACGCCGCTGCGCGACGGCATGAACCTCGTCGCCAAGGAGTTCGTCGCCGCTCAGAATCCTGAGGATCCGGGCGTCCTCGTGCTCTCGCGCTTCGCCGGCGCCGCCCACGAGCTCGATGCTGCCTTGCTCGTCAATCCGATCGATGTCGACGCGCTCGCCGCGGCAATCCATGTCGGCCTCGGCATGCCTCTCGAGGAGCGGCGCACCCGCTGGTCGTCGATGATGACCGTGCTGCGCAAGAACGACATCAACGCCTGGCGCGACGCCTTCATCGCTACGCTGCGCGGCGGCGACGCGCCGCTGACACATCCCTGGCATTTGATGCCGGCCGATCTCGTCGACGCGAGCTTCTGAGGCCGATCAGCCGAGACGGTCGATCGTATCCTTGCGGCCGATCGTGCGCTGCAGCACATGCGTCACGGTGACGCCGGCGCTCGTCCAGTCGAAGGTCTGTCCGCACAGGCAGTCCGAGATGCCGCCGTCCGGCGCAGCGAGAGGCAAGAACAGCCGCTCGGTCGACAGCCCGGCGAGCGCCGCCGGCGCGCTGCTATCGGCATAGGAGAAGCCGGTCGCCGAGTAGACCGGCAGACGCTTGACGACCGCATCGCGAAGCAAGCCGGTGATGAAGGCGCGATGCGCCGCCGGCGACGACTCGCCGACGATGCGGCCGCTCAGATCGACGCCGAATACCGTGCGCAGCTCCGGGCTGACCAGCCGGTAGGAGAACATCAGATCGGGCAGCGTGCCCTGCACCCGGATGATGCTGAGATAGTTGCTGATATCGGCGAGTGACGCGAGATCGATGTCGGTCGCTTGTGGACAAGGCCGTCCGGCGCATTTCTCGCGCCAGTAGGCGAGCAGCCGGGAGAGAACCTTGTTGAGCTGAACCGCTCCTGCGTCGAGCCGCTCGGAGACGCGAGTAACGAGATCGCTGAGACGATACGGCTTAGCCAGCAGCTCGCCGCGCGCCACCAGCGACTCATGCGCGGCGATCTGATCGGCATAGCCCGTGGTCAGCAGGACCTTGAGGGTGGGCTGCAGCGCGACCGCGCGACGTGCCAGCGCAAAACCGTTAAGAGTGCCGGGCATCGCGACATCGCTGAACAGAAGATCGATGCGCTCGCCGCTGGCGATGATGGACAGGGCGAGGTCACCAGTCGCCGAGGTGAGAACGCGATAGCCAGCATCGGCGAGGCAAAGAACGGCGACCTCGCGCACATCCTCGTCATCCTCGACGACAAGGATGGTGGCTGGTTCGGGGGTCATTTCGGCCACGTCACGGCACGGCGTCAATCGGCTCGGTCCGGCCATAGCGCGCCAGCTTCAGGCGCTCGCTGCTCATAGTGCCGGGATCGGTGTCATAGCCGAGCAAGGCGATGAGGCGCAGCGTCGGCCCGGCGATCGGCGTCACGCGGTGGATCGAATGGCGGCCCATGAAGAGGGCAAGCGTGCCGGGCGCCATGTCGAGACGAAGGATCTCGCTGCGATCGCCGTCGAGCAGACGCCACACGCGGTCGTAATTCTCCGCCGCCGCGTCACGGATGTTAAGGACATATTCGAAAGTGCCGCCGCGCTCGCAATCCGGCAGCAGGATCGAGACGACGAAATCAGTTTGGTCGAAATGCCAGAGCAGATGCTCCTCCGCGCCCATTGCCGCGATGTTGAGCGCGCCGAGCGGATCGGCGTAGCGGTAGAGCCTGTCCTTGCCGAGCGCCGCTGCCAGGAAGTTCAACAGCCCATCCCACGCGTAGAGCTGGCGGACCAGGCTATCGCGCGGGATGAGATCATAGGCGACGGCGCCGACCGAGGAGGTCTGCAGACGGCGCCTGGGATGGCCTT
>DATAQP010000428.1:0-6070 GCA_036264595.1 Allostellaceae bacterium | reverse complement strand
CATCGTCACGCTGCGGTGCAGGCGGCGAGGCGTCACGGCTGCGATGCGCATCTGCACGGTCATCTCCTCCTTGCGGCGGCTCACCCGCCCGAATCGTCGAGGCTGCGGATATAGGCGAGAATGGCGATGATCTGGCCCTCCGAGAAGGCGCGGCCGAAGGCCGGCATGGCGCCTGGCTTGCCATGCTTGATGCGGTCGATGAGGAAATCGTCGCTCTTCTTGTCGCCGGCAAGCTTGGGCCCGCGCCCCGCCGTCCGCCCGCCCTGTTGATGGCACCAGCCACAGGAGGTCGCGAACATCGTCTCGCCGTCGATGTCGTTCGGCGAGGCTTGCGGGCCCGGCGGCGGCGCGCTGGCGCTTTGGGCTGGCGCCGCGCTCTGGGCCGGCGCTGTCTGGGCCGGCGCCGTCTCCTGGGCGAGCGCCGAGGCGAGAGAGGCGATCGCAGCGGCTATCAGCATGGCGACGACGAGGGACTGGCGCATCGTTCGGTCAGTCGCGCGGGAGAGCGGCCCGAACGAGCCGCCCTCCCGCGCCTCCTCCCTTATTGGCTCGTGCTGTAGACGATGAGGGCGCCGGTATCCTTCGGCATGCTTTTCCACGGCTCGCCGAAGGCGGCCGCGTAATCGTCGCCGACGAGGCTGCCCCACCCGGCCTCGACCGCGATGTACTGCTTGCCGCCGGCGCTGTAGCTGATGATGCCGCCGACATGACCGACGCCGTCATTGTGCGACCACAATTCCTGGCCGCTCGTCGCATCATAGGCATGCAGGATGCCGGCCGCGTCCGGCAGGAAGACAAGATTGCCGGCCGTCGCCAGCACGCTGGCGAGAGGCGGCGCGTCATAGCGGATCTCCCATTTCTTGGCACCGGTCACCGGATCGCGCGCGTCGAGATGGCCGTAGATCTTGCCGTCGGGCGGCGGGACGAGCTTGAAATTGGCACCGATATTGAGCTGCGCCATAGGCTCGACGATGGGCGTCGTCTTGACGACCTCCATCTCCTGGCACCATTCCTGGGCGATCTTGTAGTAGAGGCCGGTCTTCGGGCTGTAGGCGCCGCTGTTCCAGCTGATGCCGCCCGAGATCTCCGGACAGAGCGGCGGGTTGACGACGCCGGCGGAGAGGTCGCGCCGGCCGATCAGCTCACCTGTCTTGGGATCGATGTCCTTGACGAAGTTGATGTTGTTGGCGAGCTTCCAGACGTTGTCGATCTTGCCGTTGCTGCGGTCGTAGACAAAGATGAAGCCGCCCTTGTTGGGGTGGACCATCAGCTTGCGCCCGTCGCGATCGATCGAGACGAACTCGCCGATCGCCGAATCGAAGTCCCAGGAGTCGTGCGGCAGCTCCTGATGGTAGAATTTCAGCTTGCCGGTCGCGGGATCGAGCCCGAGCACCGACGTGGTGTAGAGGTTGGTGCCGGGACGCGGACCGCTCTTCATCCAGTCGGCGCCCGACCAGTCATAGAGCGGCGACGGGTTCGCCGTCCCCCACCACACCGTATCGGTCTCGGCATCGTAAGCGCCCGGCATCCAGCCACCGCCGCCGCCGGTGCGCCAGGACTCGCCACCCCAGGTCTTCATCGCCTCGTCAGTGCCGGCGACGGTGAGGAATTCCCAGGCTTTCTTGCCGGTCTCGGCATCGACGCCGAAGATCGGCCCGCGCGAGGTCCACTCGCCGCCCTGGCTGCCGATGATGACCTTGTCCTTGACGAAGAGCGGGGCGCCGGTGAAGCCGACGGTCAGCTTCTGCGAATTGACAAGCTTGGTATCCCAGACCGGCTTGCCGGTCTTCATGTCGAGGGCGATCAGGCGGCCGTCGACGGTGCCGACATAGAGCTTGTTGTTGCCGAGCGCGATGCCCCGATTATAGGGCGAGTGCGTCTGCATCGAGATGAGCTCCTCGTCGAGTTCGGGGAAGTAGGTCCACAGCACCGTGCCGGTGGCGCCGTCTAGCGCGAAGACACGGCTATAGGACCCCGAATAGTAGAGCACGCCATCGGCGACCAACGGCATCGATTGCAGGCCACGCGTCGAACGGCCGGGGAAATGCGTCCAGGCAACGGAGAGCTGCTTGACGTTGCCCGCGTTGATCTGGTCCAGCAGGCTGTAATGGTAGGATTTATAGCTGCCGTGGTAGGTCAGCCAGTCATTGGCATTCTGGTCGGCCGTGGCGAGCCGCGAGGGGTCGACCGCCCCTGCCGGCACAGCGGCGAAACCGAGAGAAAACGCCAGCGCGATGGTGGCACACGCAGTAAGCCGCTTGCGAGGGATTGGCATCGTTTCCTCCGTTCGACGTCCTGGTTTTTTGCCCGGTTAAGTCAAATTTATCAGCCCTTCCGGCAACGCCGCTGGAAACTACGGCGGATGACACTCGCCAAATATGCTCAGAGGCACAATTATCCATTGTATGTATGAGGGCGGAAGGCTGCGGCGACAGCTGCCCTTTTTTGTCACAGTCTGCCACCTCGCGGCGGGCTTCCTCGTTGCCTCGCTCTTGGCCGGCGGCGCGACTGGTGCGGAGGAGCTGGTCGACGACAGCGGATTCCGCGCCCTCTTCGACGGCAGCACCCTCCGCGGCTGGCATGTCAGCGCCGCCACGACGCATAGCGCGGCGAGCGGCCAGCGCAGCGGCGGCGCATGGTCGGTGCAGGACGGGGCGATCGTCGGCACGCAGGACCTGCCCGGCAATGGCGGCATTCTGGTCAGCGACGAGAGCTTCGGCGATACCGAGCTCGTGCTCGAGGCGCGGGTCGATTTCGGCGTCGACAGCGGCATCTTCCTGCGCAGCAGCGAGAGCGGCGCCGCCTATCAGATCCTCGTCGACTACTATCCCGGCGGGTCGATCGGCGGACTCTACGGCGAGGCGCTACCGGGCGATCTCTATATCAAGAACTTCGAGTTCCTCGATGCGCCGGAGCGCATCCGCCTCCTGCCGGCCGCTTATCCCGCGCCGGTGACGCCGGAAGACTGGCCGCGCTTCTGGCATGTCGACGGGTGGAACGAAATCCGCGCGCGGATCACCGGCGATCCGCCGCGCGTGACGAGCTGGATCAACGGCATCCGCTTCCTGGAGTTCCAGGACGATCGCCGCCGGCTGCCGGAGCGCGGCGCGATTGCGCTGCAGGTCCATGGCGGCGGCGACCATCGCGGCCAACTCGTCCGCTACCGCAACATCCGCATCAAGGCTCTCGACTGAGAGCGCCAGGCGGCAGGCACGCTTGCATGATCATCGTGCGTCCTTCGAGACGCGCCGCTTCGCGGCGCTCCTCAGAATGAGGAATATTTTATGTGGCAGTCAGGATTTACCTCATCCTGAGGAGCCGACGAAGCCGGCGGCTCGAAGGACGCACGGCGCTCTCCCAAGGTCGCGGCGCATCAGCGATTCAATCTGAACCGATCGCGCTCAAGCCCCCGCGGCAACGATCATCTCGTAGGCCGGCAGGGTGAGGAACTCGACGAAATCAGGCGCCTCGACGAGATCGCGGAAGAGCTTGCCGGCCTCGTCGTAGCGATGTCCCGGCGGCGCCGATGCCTTCAGCCCCTTGAGCTCCTGATCGAGTATGGCGGCGCAGAGCGCGGCGTCGATCAGGCGCCCGTCATCGAGCTTCGCCTTATGGCGGACCCACTGCCAGACCTGGCTGCGGCTGATCTCGGCGGTCGCCGCGTCCTCCATCAGATTGTAGAGCGGCACGCAGCCATTGCCGCGCAGCCAGCTCTCGATATAGCCGATGCCGACATTGACGTTCTGCCTCAGCCCCGCCTCGGTGATCGTGCCCTGCGGGACCCGCACGAGGTCGGCGGCGCCGACATGGACGTCCTGGCGCTTGCGGGCGATCTGGTTGGCTGCAGGCATCGCCTTGTCAAAGACCGCCTTGGCGATCGGCACGAGGCCGGGATGGGCGACCCAGGTGCCGTCATGCCCCTCATTCGCCTCGCGCTCCTTGTCGGCGCGCACCTTTTGCATCGCCGCCTCGTTGGCCGCGGCATCGTTGCGGATTGGAATCTGCGCCGCCATGCCGCCCATGGCGTGGACGTTGCGGCGGTGGCAGGTCTTGATCAGCAGGCGGACATAGGATTGCAGGAAATGCGTCGTCATGGTGACCTGCCCGCGATCGGGCAGCACCGAATTGGGATCGTTGCGGAACTTCTTGATGAAGCTGTAGATGTAGTCCCAGCGGCCGCAATTGAGCCCGGCCGAATGCTCGCGCAGCTCGTAGAGTATCTCGTCCATCTCGAAGGCGGCGAGGATGGTCTCGATCAGCACCGTTGCCTTGATCGAGCCCCGAGGAACGCCGAGCGTCGCCTGCGCGTCGACGAAGACATCGTTCCATAACCGCGCCTCTTCCGCGCTTTCCAGCTTCGGGAGGTAGAAATAGGGGCCGCTGCCCTTGGCGAGCAGCGCCTTGGCGTTGTGGAAGAAGAAGAGGCCGAAATCGAACAGGCTGCCCGACATCGGCGCGCCGTCGACGAGGACGTGATTCTCGGGCAGGTGCCAACCGCGCGGCCGCACCTTGAGCACGGCGGTCTTGGCATTGAGCGTGTAGTGCTTGCCGCTCGCCGGATCGTCGAAGCTGATCGTACCGGCGATGGCGTCGCGCAGATTGAGATGGCCCTCGATGAGATTGGTCCAGCTCGGCGTCGAGGCGTCCTCGAAATCGGCCATGAAGACGCTGGCCCCGCAATTGAGGGCGTTGATGATCATCTTGCGGTCGACCGGGCCGGTGATCTCGACGCGGCGGTCGAGGAGATCGGCGGGGAGCTTCGCCACGACCCAGTCGCCGTCGCGGATCGTCTGCGTCGCCTTGTGGAAATCGAGCTTCCAGCCGCCGTCGAGCTTGGCCTGGATTTCGACGCGCTTGGCCAGCAGGCGCTTTCGCTCGGCGCCGAATTTGCGCTCGAGACCAACGGCAAAGGCAATCGCCTCCGGGCTCACTATGGTCTCGAATCCGGGATTCATCGTGCCGCGGATGGTCACTTCCGCGGGCGCCTTGTCGTTGGCCATCGCTATCCTATCCTTCTCGCCGGGGGCCTATTTCAGCCATTTGTCGGTAATCGCCTGGTATTCCTTGCTCTCGATGGCGATGTGCAGCCACTGATCGGCAAACGCCTTGAAGGCGTAGTCGCGTGCCAGCCAATAGGCCTTCTCGGAGAAGTTGAATGGCTTGTCGGGATGCAGCGAGCATAGTACGCCCTGGTGCAGCTTCTGCTGGAGCAGCGTCTCGCTCGCATCGGTGACCATGACGTCGGCCTTGTCGCCGGCGATCTGGTCGAAGATGGTGACGTTGTCGTTATAGACGGCGATCGGCGCCTGCTTGAAATTGTCGCGGGCGAATTTCTCGTTGGTGCCGCCGGGATTGACGATGACCCGCGTTGCCGCCAGGTCGATGCCGGCGATCGTGGCGTATTTGTCCTTGTCGGCGCAGCGCGCGATCGGCGTCTTGCCGTCCACCATATAGGGGATGGTGAACAGCCCCTTCTTCTGGCGCTCGAGGCTGACCGAGATGCCGCCCATCGCGACGTCGAACTTGCCTGAGGTGAAATCGGCCATCAGGTTGGGCCAGGCGGTCTTGACCATTTCGAGCTTGACGCCGAGCGCCTTGGCGAGCGACGCCGCCATGTCGATGTCGATGCCCTCGAATTCCTTGGTCGCCGGGTTGAGGAAGGTGAAGGGCTTGTAATCGCCGGTGCTGCCGACGCGCAGCACGCCGCGCGCGATGATCTCGTCGAGCAGGGTACCGCCCGGCGCCGCCGCGCCCTGGGCGTAGGCGCCCTGACCATAGGCGGCAGGGACGAGCAGCAGGACGGCAAGGACGAGGCTGCGGACGCGATTCAGCATGGCTAGGTTCCCCTCTCTATGATTATGGATTTGCCCCCTCTGACGTGGGGCCGGCCGGGTCATAGCACGAAATCCTCTGCGGCGTCAGGGGAAGCGGGTCCATAAGAAAGAGACCTTGGAGCAGCGTCGCGCGTCCTTCGAGACGCGATCCTCGCTACGCTCGGGACCGCTCCTCAGGATGAGGTGGACTGGGGATGCCATCAAAGACCACATCATCCTGAGGAGCCGGCGCATCC
>DATAQP010000419.1:0-11359 GCA_036264595.1 Allostellaceae bacterium | reverse complement strand
CATCAGGTAGATCGGGATGAGCAGCTCGGGCCTTCCATCGGCCGAGAGCGCGGCGCGAACCATCGCCATGGCATCCTGCACGCCGACGATCGAGATCAGCGGCGTCGACATCGTCAGCACGGCATAGAGGCTCATCCAGGGCGGCAGCATGCGCTTCACGCATTGCGGCAGGATGACGAGCCGCCAGGTCTGTCCCCGCGTCAGGCTGAGCGCCTTCGCCGCCTCCCATTGCCCGTAATCGATCGACTGCACGGCGCCGCGCACGATCTCGGCGACATTCGCCATGACCGGCAAGGCGAGACCGATCGTCGCCTTCATCCAATCCGGGAGCGGCAGGGTCAGGCCGAAGACATGCAGCTCGAAGGGCAGCAGGAACATGCAATAGAAGAGCAGCACCAGCCATGGGGCATTGCGAAAGAACTGGGTCACCAGCCAGGCGGTGCGGCGCAGCGGCGCGACGAGTGACGACAGCAACAGGCCGAGCAGGACGCCGAGCGCGGTGCCGATCGTCATCGCGAGCACGCTGACCAGCAGATTGAGGAGGAAGCCGCGAAAGACCAGCGGCGCCCATTGAATGAGCGCCCCGATGATGCTGCCGCGGACAGGGCCGGCCGCCGCCGCCCGGCCGATCAGGAAGGGCGCGGCGAAGAGCAGGAGGACGCCGAGCTTGAGTGGCGACATCGGCGATGATTGCTTGACCGTCATGGCGCATAGCCCGGGATGCGCCATGCCCGCTCCCAGCGCCCCATCGCCCAGACGAGCAGCCCGACCAGCCCGAGATAGGTGATCAGCAGCACGGTCATCGTCTCGCGCACGTTGAACTCCTCCGACCAGATCTGCGCCGAGGCGTAAAGCAGCTCGGGCACGCCGATCGCGTAGGCGAGCGTCGTCGTCTTGACCAGATTGACGAGATTGTTCGTCAGGGCGGGCAGGCTGATGCGCAAGGCGAGCGGCAGGATGACGAGGCGGAACGTGCCGAAGCGTGACAGGCCGAGCGCCTTGGCCGCCTCGATCATCGTGCCGGGCACGGCCTCCAGCCCGGCGCGGAAGATCTCGACATTGATCGCGCCGGCGAACAGCGACAGCGTGATCGCGGCCCAGGCGAAGCTGCCGATCGGCGGCACCGCTGCGCCATGCGCGTCGATCACGCGCGGCAGCATGCCGCCGATGGCGAAATAGAAGAAATAGAGCTGGACCAGCGGCGGGGTATTGCGGAAGAACTGGACATAGGCGGCGACGCCTCGGCGCACGAAGGAGCGCGGGCTGCCCTGCAGCCAGGCGCCGAATATGCCGAGCGCGAGCGAGGCGACGATGGCGACGAGCGACAGGGCGGTGGTCGTCGCCAGCCCCTCGGCGAAGCGCCGGAAATCATAGGGGTCGTAGAAGACCGCGAAATTGATGCCGTGCACCTGGTTCAGCCAGCGGAACCAGCCGGCCGCGGCATCCATCGCGGTAGACGGCGTCTACTTGTATTTCGCGTTCATCTCGACGAGGAAGGGGCTCTGCTTGATGCCCCATTTCTTCTCGAGCGCCAGCAGTGTTCCGCTCTTGTGCCAGTCCACGGAAACCCCGCGCATGAAATCGCCCCACGGCCCCTTGAGATTGGGCAGCGCGACGGCGATCGCCCAGGGCTGCTCGTCCTCGGTCTTCAGCGGCATCTCGTAATCGGCCCATTTGGCGTCGCCGGCGGCGAGCGTCGATTCGAACAGCGTGCTGTCGAACAGGAAGGCGATGCAGGAGCCGCCCTGCAGCGCGTTGAACGCCTCCGGCACGGCGGGGAAGACGACGAGCTCCGGCCCGTAGAGCTGCGCCACGCGCCGATTGTAGTAGGCGCCCTCGACGGCGCAGACCTTCTGGCCCTTGAGCTGAGTCCAAGCAGTCAACTTCGCCGATTTCTCGGCCAGCACGTTGGTGCCGCCGGCGTAGTAGTTGGGCTCGATCATGCCGATGACCTGGCGGCGCTGCGGCGTGTCGCCCAAGGTCGCGATGATCAGATCGATGCGCCCCTGCTGCAGGAACTCCATGCGGTTCGCCGCCGTCACCGGCACGGTTTCGAGCTTGACGCCGAGCCGATCGGCGACGTCCTTGGCGAGGTCGATCTCCATGCCGACGATCTGACCGCTGGGATCGACGAAGCCCCAGGGCTTGTAGTCATTCTTGACGCCGACGACCACGGTGCCGCGCTGCTTGATCTTGGCGAGAGCGTCCTGCGCAGCCGCCGGCTCGGCGACGGCCGTCGCGAGCGCCAATACCGCGCCGAGGACGACGACGATTCTTTTCAGCATTGGTTTTCTCGCTTCTTGCTATTCATCCCCTGGCCGCCAAACTCGCGACCCCCGACTGTCTATAGCCGAAGCCCGTCCTCGGGGCCAGCCACAGCGGATGGCTCCCGCCGCGCCGCGACGAGGTCGATGGCGAGCGCCAGCAGCAAGGCGGCGCTGCCGAGCATGAACAGCAACCCATAGTCGCCGGTGGCAGCGAAGAGCGCGGCGCAGCCATAGGCGGCAGCGGCTTGCCCGAGCGCGAAAGCCGTCGTCGCGATGCTCCACCCTATCTTGTGATCGCTTGCGTCGGCGAGTTCATGAACGCGGCCGAGCACGAGCGGGACGATACCCGGCGTGAAGGCACCGACGACGAAGCTCGAGACGATCAGCACGGCAGTGCCCGTCGTCGCAGCGAGGGCGGCAACCGCGATGGCCTGCACGACATAGGCCAATCGCAACGCGGTACCGAAGCCGATGGCATCGGCCAGCCGTCCGGCGAGCACCGGACCGAGGATCGCGCCGATGCCATAGATCACCCAGTCCTGTGCTCCCGATGCGATGCCGCGGCCGAGCCCGCGCGCGACGAAATCGACGAGGAAGACCATATGCGGCACGAGGCCGACGGCATTGAGCGCGTACTCGGCGTAAAGCGCCTTGAGCGCGCGGCGTGACGGCGGGCGGGCCGGCGCCGATTTTGCCCGCGCGACCGCGACGATCGAGCGATCGGTCAGCCAGCCGCCCCAGGCCACCAGGGTCAGCGCCAGGGAAAGCAGGCCGAGACCGCACCAAGTCGCCGCCAGGCCCAGGCGCAAGAGCAGCGGCACCAGGAGCCCCGAAGCGGCGATGCCGAGACCGACGCCGGTGAAGACGATGCCGCCGACAATGCCGCGCCGCGACGGCGACACATGACTGAGGACGGTCGTCGCCGCCAGCACCATGAGCGCGCCACCCGCTACTCCCGCCGCGAAACGCCAGAGGGAGAGCCACAGGAAGGAGAGCGGCAGGGCGCAGGCGAAGAAGGCGGCTGTCGCCAGAAGCATCATCACCCGAAGCACGACGGCAACAGGCACGCGCACCGCCATCCGATGCGCCAGCAAGGCGCCGGCGAGATAGCCGGCGAGATTCGCTGCACCGAGATAGACCGCCTGAGCGGGCAGCAGCCAATGCGCCGCGATCAGCGCCGGGATGAGCGGCGCATAGGCGAACCGGGCGAGACCGATGCCGACGAGATTTGCGCAGAGGCCGGCGAGCGTCGCCCGTCCGACGGCGATCTCGCCATTCGCAGCCGCCGGCACGGCCTCGACCCGATACATTCCCGCCTCTGCCGATCGAAAGCGCGAGGGTAAGAGGGAACAGGAATCGTGAAAAACGCTTTTATATGATCAGAATTATCTGATTAGGTGATAGGCGCTACTCTGCCGCATCGGCACGCCCCGGCGCGGGATAGGCAGAAATTCGCCGGGCGCGGTCGAGAAATGCCGCCAGCGCGCTCGAGACATAGGCGTCGCGGCGGCGGACGAACATCGTGTCGATCTGCGACTCCGCAACCGGCAACTCATGCACGGCGACCCGCCCCTCGCGCCAGGCAGCGGCCACCACGCCCTTGGGCAGCAACGTCACGCCGACCCCGGCGGCGACGCAGCCGAGTATGCCCTCGACGGAGCCGAAATCGAGGCGACGCACGCCGACCATGCCGCGTGACGCCAAAACGGCGTCGAGCCGGTCGCGATAGGAGCAACCGGCGCGAAAGACGATCGTCTTGAGGCTACTCTTGCGCAGCAACTCGTCGAGGTGCCGGATCGGGCGCGCCGTCACCAGCACAAGCTCCTCGCTGAATATGGCCTCTTCCGCGAGCTCCGGATGGTCGACGGGGCCGCAGACGAAGGCGCCTTCGAGGTGATGCGCGGCAACCTCCTCGACGAGCTCGCAAGTGGTGCCGGTCTTTAGCACCAAATCGACCTCGGGATAGTCGGCGGCGTAGGATGCCAGGAGCGGCGGCAGGCGGAGCCCAGCCGTCGTTTCGAGCGATCCGACGTTGAGGGGTCCCTTCGGCTTGCCGTCATCGACGACCGCGCGACGCGCCTCGGCGAGCAGATGACCGACCCGATCGGCATAGGGCAGCAATCGTTGTCCTGCGACGGTGAGCGTCACGCCGCGGCTATGGCGATGAAAGAGCGACGTGCCGAGTGTCGCCTCGAGGAGCCGAATTCGCGCCGTGACGTTCGACTGCACGGTGTTCAGCTGGGCGGCGGCCCGGTTCATGCCGCCGAGCCGCGCCACCGCGGCAAAAACCCTGAGGTCGCCCGCATCCATCGCAAGGTCTCCCGATATCGCAAAACAAGATATCCAGTAGCGAATATAATCGCTTTTCAGCTTGTCGCCACCCTCCGGCGCGCGGCTAGTCCGGGACGGGCGGTTTCGCCCGCCGCAAGACGATGACGGCGCTCGCCGGCAACAACGCCGCGAGGACGAAGGCGATCCGATAGCTTCCGCTGGAGTCGACGATCGTCGCGAAAGCCGCCGGGCCGAGAACGTAGCCAACGAAGGTGAGCAGCGATGCCCCCGCCGTCACCTCGCCGATCTTTCCCGGCGGCGCTACATGGGCAAGCTCCGCCAGATAGACGCCGTTCCAGCTCGTCACCGCCAGCCCGGCGACTGCCGCGGAGCCCAGCAACGCCCACCATGGCCAACCCTCGCCAGTCGCCGCGATCAGGAGCACCGCGGCGGTCGATCCCGCGGCGAGCCAGGTCAGCGTCCGCATGGCCGAGCCGAGCCGATCGGTAAGCCAGCCGATGACGATCCGGCCGGCAACCCCGGTCGCCTGCATGACGGCGAAGGCGATTCCGGCGGCCGTCAGCGTGATGCCGATATCGGTGACCAGATAGGTGACATAGAAGCCGAGCAGGCAACCCTGGGCGGTGGCGAGGGTGAAGCCGATGAAGGTCAGCCGCGGCAGCGCCGGCGCCAGCGCGATGGCGCGAAACGGCATGGTCAAGGTCGCCAGCGAAACGAAGGCTGTCAGCGGCGCGATGGGGCCGCGCTCGCGCGTGCCGTCGAGCAACGCGCGAAAAGGCTGCACGAGAAGCGTCGTCGCCGCTGCGATTACCGCAGCCGTCGCAAGTCCGGCGCGCCAGCCGTAGATCACCGCCAAGGGCGGCACCAAGAGACCGACGAGCGCGCCGCCGAGCGGCACCGCCGATTGCTTGATCGAAAAGATCAGGCTGCGCCGGCCGCGCGGCGAGTAGCGCTGGAGGATATCGCTCCCGGCGGGCGGCGACGGCCCATACCCCACCCCGACGAGCAGCGCGGCGGCAAGCATAGCGGGCCACCACCCGGTCAAGGCGAGGCCGAGCGCCAGCGCGGCGAGGAGCGTTCCCAGCTGCAGGAGACGCACCGGACCGAAGTGGGCCAGCAGCGGCCCGCCACCGGCAAGGAACAGCATGGTCCCGAAGGCCCCGATCGCCGAGAGATCGCCGATATGCTCGGGCGTCACGCCCGCCGCCTCGGTAATCGTCGGCCCGACGACGACCATTGCGCTTGCCAGGAAGGCACTCGTCATCTGCATCAGCGTCGTCACGCCAAGGGCAGACAGCCAGAGCGGGAGAGCGCTCACAATCTCAGCTCTGGCGTTTGAGAGGGTCCGACGGTCACTCGCGCGGAGTCCGAGAACCATTCATTTTGGCGCGCACCGGAGAGACATCGTGCAAAGAAACGCCGCACTCGCATTCGGATTTAATCGACTTCATCGCGTCGTTCCTCGTCCGAGCAAACCGCATCTCCTTTGCCAGGCAGGCCATTAACCCTTGATTAACTTATTCTTTTTAGGATTTAGCCCGCGTCCGGTTTTTCGCATGGGTATTATGACCACCGAAGCAGTTGGCGGCGAATTCCAGCAACGCGAGCATTTCCGCAGCTCGACGGACGTCACGACCGATGTCGTCGTGCGCCGCCGCATCTCGCTGTGGGAGCCCCAGCCGGTCAAGAACAAAACCCTGATGGACCTCTACCGCTATTGGGAAGCATTGAGACCGGACGGATTGCTGCCAAACCGCACCGACTTCGATATGGATAAGCTCCGCCCGGTTATGGGGATGGCGTCGGTCGTGGATGTCGATTTCGACGATCCTCTCGCCTACCGCTACCGAATATGGGGCAGCAGAGTTCCACTGAAGATTGATCTGACCAAGCACTGCGTCGGCGAACTACGCTCCTCCGCGTATCAAGAAATGGTCGCGATCGACTATCGCGCCGCCAAGGAGATCGGGACGCCCGCATACCACGAAATCGCGGCGCGCCTCGATTATCTAACGCACAGCTATGCGCGCCTCATCCTGCCGTTCGCCAAGAACGGGCGCCGTGTCGATCAGCTCTATGTCTGCTCGGTGCACATCAAGTTTCCAGACCTCTTGGAGGCTCTCCACTGAGTTGTGCTCGGGATTGAGCAGCCAGTAGCGCATCCCGGTTATCGCCTCGGCGCGGCTCATGTGACAGAAGATAAAATTGTACAGCTGGTCTTCATAAAAATTGAATTCGAACCGGCCGTCTATGTGCGGCCAGCCATATTGTTTCGTTCCGATTCCTGTCGACGCCAATCGGTCGATTATCATTGCCGTGATGTGATCGAACCAAAAATTCTTCAGCAGCAGCGCTCGGCTCAGATGATCCAGAAGACCAGATAGATTGCGTTTCCGCCAGTTCGGAGCGATCCACAGACTGCCGGAATATCCCACGCGCCCGCTCAGCGCTGCAGCAGCCGCGCAATCGACCGTCCCGAAACGTCCCTGCACGTCGCCGCGGGCGCGATCGTGAAAGAGACGCTCGGAGAGAATTTCATCGAGAAATGAGTCCGTATCCAGATACCGTTGCGCAATAGTCGCCACGGTTTCCCCATGCGAATCCACAGCACGAAGCCAGAATGAGTTGTGCAGCGTCAGATTGCTGTAGTCGGGATTAAAACATGGGCTAAGAACCACAGTTGGCGAGAGCCTTCGCCGCAATGAGACGAATTCCTTGAAATTGCTCTCGACATGAACGTCGACGCCAACCGCGGCGATCTTCTCCGACATCATTTGCGAGAAACGCTGTACGACGACAAACTCCGCATCCGTCAATGCCTGCATGACCCTCTCCCCCGACCTTCCCGATATCCTGACGCACGACAAAAGCGTGTCTCGCACGACAGGAACTCTCCAACTCGCAAGCCAAAATTGCTTGAAGATAGAAATTAACCAATAAATAAGGAAATTAACCAAACAAAGAAACACACGTCGCTGTCGATTGCGTATGGTGGATATACGGAATTTTAGCTAAATGTACATGGTTTTTTAGCAAACGCCGCCAAGATTTATTGTTAACCTTACCGATCATCAGATCTATACATCATTTGGCATTATCCCCCTTATCGTGGTTGTTTGGCGGCACGGTCGCACGTGCGAGCTCAGATAACGGACGTCCGGCATCGCGCGCGCTGATTGGCGCATCGACATTCCGGGCGCCCTCATCTTCAATCGAAGCAATCGGCCGGGCAATGCCGACATGCCGCGCGCCGAATCGCGGCGCTTGCCCTTCGTCGCCCCAACGTTGCGCGAGCCCGGCGGCAATCTCGGCGCCGAAGAGGACGACGGCCCAGAAGATATACATCCACAGCAGAACGATCGGGATACCCGCCAGCGCGCCGTAGACGGTGTTGTAGGACGAGATCCGCGCGACGAAGATCGCGAAGGCGAGCTTCAACCCTTCCAGCAGAGCGGCAGCGGTCAGCGCCCCGGCGAGACCGTCGCGCAATCGCACGAAGCAATTGGGGATGAGGCAGTAGAGCAGCGTGAAGGCGATGGTCTCGAGGACGAAGGACACCAGCCCCGGAATGCTCGCAAACCACGCGCGGGTTGCCCGCTCGACGAACACGGCATTCATTCCGAGCGTATGAGCGACCGCATCGACATATCCGGAGAGCGACAGGCCGACGCCGAGAAGTACAGGCCCGAGGGTCAAGACCATCCAATAGGCAAGCACGCGCTGAACCCAGACGCGCGGCGTCGTCACGCGCCAGATGACATGCAGCTCCTCCTCGATCGTCGCCAGCAGCAATATCGAGGTGACGATCAGCGCGACGACGCCAACCGCCGTCGTCTGAGCCGCCGTGGTCGCGACGTGCTTGAACCAGGCGGCGGCCTCTTCGCCGACCGCCGGCACGAAATTGTCGAGCAGCAGGGCAATAAAATGGTCGCGGGCACCGGCAAAGATGGGGAAGCCCGAAAAGATGACGAGCACGACTGCCGTCAAGGGCACGAGCGACACCAGCGTGGCATAGCTCAGCGCGCTGGCGCCGGTCAGGCAGCGGTCGGCGATGAAGCGACGGACCGATTGGCGCAGGAATACGACCACCCGCATTGCGAAAGAGGCCGCTTCCTGCAGGATCACAGCCGACGGCAGCGTGGGCTCGGAAATGGCATTCGGCTGACCGTTCTCGATTGCCGCCCCACCGCCCAGTACTCGACGATGGCGGCGGCTCCTGGCCCGAAGATACCGGCGGCGACTTCGACAAGCAACCATTGCTCGCCACAACCCCAGGCAATGCGGCCGTATGGACAGGCGCGCTCCGTGCGACATTAGTCGGTGCTCTTCCAAAACCGAAAATCCACGCTATCCTGAACTCAATGGTTCGCCGTCTCGATCGAACGGGACGATCCAACCGAGGCCGCTTAGCGCGGCAACATCAAGGGAGGATTCGATGGCGCGCACCCTCTTCACCAACGTCACCATCATCGACGGCTCGGGGACCGAGCCCTTTGCCGGCGAGGTCCTCGTCGACGGCAACCGGATCAAATCCGTCGCGCGCGGCCGCGGCACCGTCGCCGAAGGCGCGGAGCGCGTCGATGGCGGCGGCGCCACGCTGATGCCCGGTCTCGTCGAGGCGCATGCCCATATCAGCTTCGCCAATACGCCCGACCTCGCCTCGCTCGGCGACATCCCGCCGGAAGAGCACACGCTGCTCGCCGCCCGCCATGCCAAGCTGATGCTCGATCAGGGCTTCACTAGCCTCAACAGCGCGGCGGCCGCCAAGCCCCGCCTCGACGTCGTTATCCGCAACGCCATCAATGCCGGACAGCTGCCCGGACCGCGCATGTTGGCGGCGACGCCGGAGATGACGGTCTCGGGTGGGCTCGGCGACGTCCGGCTCTGGCACCTGCACCGCGAGACCTTCGCCATTGTCTGCGATGGGCCCGACGATTTCCGCCGCGTCGCCCGCGAGATGTGCCGCGAGGGCGTCGATACGCTGAAGATCAACCCGTCGGGCGATGAGTTCGTCCCCTACGCCCGCGCCCAGCAGACGGTGATGAACGATGCCGAGGTCGAAGCCGTCTGCGAGGTCGCGCGCTCGCGCGGCAAGCGCGTCGCCGCCCATGCGCGCTCGGCGGAATCGGTCAAGATGTCGCTGCGCCACGGCGTCGAGCTCATCTTTCACGCCACTTTTGCCGACGCGGAGGCGATCGACGCGCTCGAGGAGGCGAAGGACCGTGTCTTCGTCGTGCCGACCATCGGCATCACCCACACGACGCTGAACGAGGCGGCGCCCTGGGGCATCACGGTCGCCGTCGCCGAAGGGCTCGGCCTGCGCCGTGAGATCGAGCATGCCGTCGGCGTCATGCAGGAGCTGAAGCGGCGCGGCGTGCGCATCCTGCCCGGCGGCGATTATGGCTTTGCCTGGAACCCGGTCGGCAGGAACGCGCGCGATCTCGAGCATTTCGTCAACATGCTGGGCTTCATGCCGATGGAGGCGATCGTCGCGGCGACCAAGCTCGGCGGCGAGATCATGATGCAGGGCAGCGAGCTCGGCCAGATCAAGCCAGGCTATCTCGCCGATCTTCTCGTCGTCGACGGCAACCCGCTCGCCGACATCCGCATCCTCCAGGATGCGCAAAGCTTCCTCGCGATCATGAAGGACGGCACCTTCCACAAGGCGCTGGTACCGCGCGCAGGAAGGGCGGAAATCGCCGCGGAATAACCATGCCCCGCCGATGCGCGGGTGTCATTGACCATGGGGTGACGACTTCGCTACGGTCGGCAGGCCCGGCGGCGTAAGCTCGCCGGCCTAGTCGGAGGCGTCAGCCGATGAATGACGAGGTCGGGTACGCATCCTCTATCCTCAGCGCCGAGGAGCTCGCCCGGAATTTCGACGATATCAGGCCGCCGCTCGATCACCGGCAGATCCTCGTCGAGAGCAGCCGTTGTCATTTCTGCTACGACGCGCCCTGCATCGAGGCTTGTCCCACCGGCATCGATATTCCGGGTTTCATCCGCAAGATCGGCACCGGCAACCTCAAAGGCGCGGCGATCGACATTCTCGAGGAGAACATCATGGGCGGCATATGCGCCCGGGTGTGCCCGACCGAGATACTCTGCGAGGATGCCTGCGTGCGCAATGCGGGCGAGAGGAAGCCGGTCAGGATCGGGCTGCTGCAGCGTCACGCCACCGACTGGCTGCTCGAAAAAGAGATCCAGCCCTTCCGCCGCGCTGCCGATAGCGGCAAGCGCGTCGCCGTCGTCGGCGGCGGACCGGCAGGCCTCTCCTGCGCCCACCGGCTCGCTTTGCTCGGCCACGCGGTCACTGTCTTCGAGGCGCGTGGGAAGCTTGGCGGCCTCAACGAATTCGGCATCGCCGCCTATAAGGTGCCGCACGATTTCGCGCAGCGCGAGGTCGAGTTCATCGTAGCGATCGGCGGCATCGAGCCTCGGCTGAACCAGATGCTCGGCCGCGACGTCGCGCTGGCGGCACTGCGCCAGCAATACGATGCGGTCTTCCTCGCCATCGGCCTCGCCGGCACGAAGGCTCTCGCCATCGCCGGCGAGAGTCTCATCGGAGTCGAGGACGCCGTCGCCTATATCGCGCGAATTCGTCAGGCGACGGATCTCGCACGCCTGCCGGTCGGACGGCGTGTCGTCGTCATCGGTGGCGGCAACACGGCGATCGATGTCGCGGTGCAGTCGAAGCGCCTCGGCGCCGAAGAGGTCACGCTCGTCTATCGCCGCGGCATCGCACATATGCCGGCGACGTGGCACGAGCGGGAATTTGCGCAAACCAATAATATCGTCAT
>DATAQP010000409.1:0-8250 GCA_036264595.1 Allostellaceae bacterium | reverse complement strand
TTTTAAATGCATCGAGCTCTGCACAGTTACTTTCTCTAAACCAATAGCCCGCTTTCTGTATAAGCTTCTGAAGTTCAAGCAACCAGATTCCCCCCTCGCCGTAACGCAGGAAAGGCGAATTTTCTAATACAATAACCTTGGGTTTTTTATCCTTGAATTCAGCCAAGATGCGGACGATTTCAAAAAAAAGCTTGCCCCGAGGATCGTCGAAGCCGCGCCGTTCTCCGGCCTGAGAAAAACTTTGGCAGGGAAAACCAGCGTGCAGGACATCAACTGGTTGGAGATCATTTTTTCTTACCGAGAGATCCCGTATATCCGTATCGAGAAAACGTACGTTCTTAAAATTTCTCTGATACGTCTCCCTTGCATGTGGATCGTTATCGACAGCCCACGTCGTACGAATACCGGCGTTTTTGAAACCTAGACAGAAGCCCCCGATACCTGCGAATAGAGCACCAGCTCGCATTGTTCTATAATCCGCCTTCTGGTTCGCTCGGCTTATGTATAAAGCCGTAGACCCCTCACCCTCCCGTCGTGTCGCGACTTCACTCTTCCTGGAGGAAGAGGGCCTGCCCTGCGCTATAGCTGACAGCTCAGAGTCGCGGGCTTCGCCCGCCGCTACTCCCGCAAATCCTCGAAGAACTCCTTCACCCGGCTGAAGAACCCTTCGCTCTCCGGGTTGGTCTTCGCCTTGTCGCCCTCCTTGTCGAACTCCTTGAGGAGCTCCTGCTGGCGCTTGGTCAGGTTCATCGGCGTCTCGACCACGGCCTGGACGTACATGTCGCCGCGCGCCGCCGAGCGCAGCACCGACATGCCCTTGCCCTTGAGGCGGAACTGGTGGCCGGTTTGCGTTCCGGCCGGCACGTTGATCTTCGCCCTGCCGCCATCGATGACGGGAACCTCGATGGCGCCGCCGAGCGCCGCCGTCGCCATGGCGATCGGCACGCGGCAATGGATGTTGGCGCCGTCGCGCTGGAAGATGCGGTGCGGCGCCAGGCTGAGGAAGATATAGAGATCGCCCGCGGCGGCGCCGCGCATGCCGCTCTCGCCCTCGCCGGCGAGGCGAATGCGCGTGCCGTCCTCGACGCCGGACGGGATGTTGACGGCGAGGGTCTTCTCCCGGCGCACGCGGCCCTGGCCGCCGCAGATCTTGCACGGCTTGTCGATGACCCGTCCGGCGCCCTGGCACGAGGCGCAGGTGCGCTCGATGGTGAAGAAGCCCTGCTGCGCCCGCACGCGGCCCGAGCCCTTGCAGGTCGGGCAGTTGACCGGCTTGGAGCCGGCCTCGGCGCCGCTCCCCTTGCAGCCCTCGCAGGCGCCATAGGTCGGCACCCGCACGGAGGTCTGCTTGCCCTTGAAGGCCTCTTCGAGGCTGATCTCGAGATTGTAGCGGAGGTCGCTGCCGCGCCCCTGGCCGCCGCCGCGCTGGCCGCCCATGAACTCGCCGAACATCTCGTCGAAGATGTCGGCGAAGCCGCCGGCGCCGCCGAACCCACCGAATCCGCCGCCCGCGCCGGGACCGCCCCCCATTCCACCAGAGCCGTTCTCGAAGGCGGCGTGGCCGAAGCGATCGTAGGCGGCGCGCTTCTGGTCGTCCTTCAAGACCTCGTAGGCCTCGCTCAGCTCCTTGAACTTGTGCTCGGACGCCTTGTCGCCCGGGTTGCGGTCAGGATGGTGCTGCATGGCGAGCTTGCGATAGGCCCTCTTGAGGTCCTCGGCGCTGGCGCCGCGCTGCACGCCCAAGAGGTCGTAAAAATCCTGCTTAGCCATTCACTCGAGCCCTACCGCACATCGATCCACTCCCTCTCTCGACCGTCGGCGAAATCCTACCCTCGCCCCTTGCTCCCGGCGTGGCTTCGCCACGCCTGCCGCGACAGCGGGGACCGCAGGCCCCCGCGAGAGCGGGAGAGGGAGGGACCCGCGCAGCGGGAGGGTGAGGGGTCTCTCGAAACTCGTGAGATAGTCAAAACAACAAGCATTTACAACAGCAAGCGTGTGGCGACATCCCCCTCACCCTCCCATCGCCGCGCGACGGGCCCCGCCCTCTCCCGCCCCGTTCAAATGCAAGGGGGGAGAGGGAAGGGCTCTCGCCTTACGCCGATTTGTGCTTCTTCTGGTCGTCGACCTCCTCGAAATCGGCGTCGACCACCTTGTCCTCCGGCTTGCCGCCCGCAGCGCCGGCACCTGGGCCGGCGCCCGGACCGGCGCCAGCGCCCGGGCCGGCGCCGTCATGTGGGCCCGCGGAGGTCTCGCCGGCGGCCTGGGCCTGCTTGTACATCGCCTCGCCGAGCTTCATCGAGAGCGCGCCGAGCGCCTCGGTCTTGGCGGTGATGGCGGCGGCATCGTCGCCGGGCAACACTTCGCGCAGCTCGGCGATCGCCGCCTCGAGCGCCGTCTTCTCGGCCGCCGGCACCTTGTCGCCGCCGTCCTTGATCGTCCGCTCGGTGGTGTTGATCAGCCCTTCCGCCTGGTTCCTCGCCTCGACCAGGGCACGCTTCTTCTTGTCCTCGTCGGCATGCGCCTCGGCGTCCTTGACCATGCGCTCGATATCGGCGTCGGAAAGGCCGCCCGAGGCCTGGATGCGGATCTGCTGCTCCTTGCCGGTCGCCTTGTCCTTGGCCGAGACGTTGACGATGCCGTTGGCGTCGATGTCGAAGGTGACCTCGACCTGCGGCACGCCGCGCGGCGCCGCCGGCAGGCCGACGAGGTCGAACTGACCGAGGAGCTTGTTGTCGGCCGCCATCTCGCGCTCGCCTTGGAAGACGCGGATGGTGACCGCGGTCTGGTTGTCCTCGGCGGTCGAGAAGGTCTGGCTCTTCTTGGTCGGGATGGTGGTGTTGCGGTCGATGAGGCGGGTGAAGACGCCGCCCAGCGTCTCGATGCCGAGCGAGAGGGGCGTCACGTCGAGGAGGAGGACGTCCTTGACCTCGCCCTTCAGGACGCCGCCCTGGATGGCGGCGCCGATGGCGACGACCTCGTCGGGGTTGACCGAGCGGTTGGGCTCGCGGCCGAAGATGTTCTTGACCGTCTCGATGACCTTGGGCATGCGGGTCATGCCGCCGACCAGGATGACCTCCTGGATCTCCGAGGCCTTGAGGCCGGCATCCTTGAGCGCGGCCCGGCACGGCTCGACCGTCTTCTGGATGAGGTCGTCGACGAGGGCCTCGAGCTTGGCTCTGGTCAGCTTGATGTTGAGATGCTTCGGGCCGGTCTGGTCGGCGGTGATGAAGGGCAGGTTGACCTCGGTCTGCATCGCCGAGGAAAGCTCGATCTTGGCCTTCTCCGCCGCCTCTTTCAGGCGCTGGAGGGCGAGCTTGTCGGAGCGCAGGTCGATGCCCTGCTCCTTCTTGAACTCGTCGGCCAGGTAATCGATGATCTTCTTGTCGAAATCCTCGCCGCCGAGGAAGGTGTCGCCGTTGGTCGACTTGACCTCGAAGACGCCGTCGCCGATCTCGAGCACCGAGATGTCGAAGGTGCCGCCGCCGAGATCGTAGACCGCGATGACGCCGTTCCCCTTCTTCTCCATCCCGTAGGCGAGGGCGGCGGCGGTCGGCTCGTTGATGATCCTGAGGACCTCGAGACCGGCAATCTTGCCCGCGTCCTTGGTCGCCTGGCGCTGACTGTCGTTGAAGTATGCCGGGACGGTGATGACGGCCTGCGTCACCTTCTCGCCGAGATAGCTCTCCGCCGTCTCCTTCATCTTCTGCAAAATAAACGCGCTGATCTCGGAGGGAGAGTGCTTCTTGCCCCGGGTATCGACCCAGGCATCGCCATTGTCACCCTTGACGATCTTGTAGGGCACGAGGTCCATGTCGCGCTTGACGAGCGGATCCTCGAAGCGGCGGCCGACCAGGCGCTTGATGGCGAAAAAGGTGTTCTCGGGATTGGTCACTGCCTGGCGCTTGGCGGCTTGGCCGATGAGGCGCTCACCGCTTTCGGTGAAGGCGACCATCGAGGGCGTCGTGCGGGCGCCTTCGGCATTCTCGATGACCTTGGCGGCCTTGCCTTCCATCACCGCGACGCAAGAGTTCGTGGTGCCGAGATCGATACCGATAACTTTGCTCATGTCGTCCCTCTCGTTTGCAGCAGGGTCGCGCGGCCCCTCAGGGCACCGCGTCACCCCCTTGGAGTGTTAATGGGCACAAGTCCCTATTCGAATGGAGGGTATATAAGTCCCGGCGGCGCGGCATACAACGGTTAGCGCGCCACTTTCGTCGCCTTGCCGTCTGCCCGACGGGCGGCGCCGGAACGCAACCGCGCGGGATAGACGATTCTCCTCTCTATCCTGCTGATTGGGAACCACTTTACCCAACCCCGCGACTCCGTTGCTAGGCCGAGGTATCGACATGCCCGCCGGTCCTTGGCGCCTCGTTCTCGCCTTGGTCGGAATAGGCCGGCGCCGGACTGCCACCCTTGGCGACGCCGACCATGGCGGGACGGAGCAGGCGGTCGTGCAGCACGTAGCCGGGCTGCAGCACCTCGACCACGGTGCCGGCCGGCTTGCCGGTATTCTCGACCTCGAAGATGGCCTGGTGGAAATTGTGGTCGAAACGCTCGCCCTTCGGGTCGACCCGCTTGATGCCGTTCTTCTCGAAGGCGGCGAGCAGCTCGCGCTCGGTGGCCGCAACGCCGGTGAGCAGGCTCTTGGTCGTTTCGTCGGCGAGCTGCTCCTCGTTCACGCTGGCGAGGGCACGACGCAGATTGTCGGCCGTGCTCAAGAGGTCGCGGGCGATATTGGTGGCGGCGTATTTCACCGCGTCCTCGCGCTCGCGCTGAGCGCGGCGACGAATATTCTCGACCTCGGCCATGGCGCGCAGCGCCTTGTCCTTGAAATCGGCGGCTTCCGCCTCGGCGGTGAGCAGGCGCTCCTCGGGCGAGATTGAGGCGTTTCCGCCCGTATCCCCGCCGGGAGCCTTGCCGTTGCCTTCGGTGCTGTCATCCATCATGTCACTGTCCACAATCTCAGCTTGGTTACCCCAGGAGACGACCGATCACCTTGGCGGTGTAATCGACCATCGGAATGATGCGCGCGTAGTTGATGCGGGTCGGGCCGATGACGCCGATGGCGCCGACCACCTGCTCGCGGCTGTTCTGGTAAGGGGCGACGATCATCGAGCAGCCCGAGGCGCCGAACAACGGATTATCGGCACCGATATAGATCTGCACCCCCTCGCCGGCGCGAGTCGCATCGAGCAGGCGGAGCATCGACTCCTTGGTCTCCAGCGCCTCGAAAAGGCCGCGCAGCCGCTCGAGATCGGCGAGCGCCGTGACGTCGCCGAGCAGCTTCGCCTGGCCGCGCACGATGAGCGCGCTGTCCTTGCCGCCCCCGGCCATGACGGCGAGCCCAGCCTCGACCAGCTTCCCGGTCAGCTCGTCGAGCTGCGCGCGGTTGCTCTCGACGTCCTCGGCGATTGCCGCCTCGGCCTCGTCGAGCGTGCGACCGACGAGGCGGGAATTGAGATAGTTGCCGGCCGAGAGCAACGTCGCCGGCAGCGAGCCCAACGGCACCTCGATGACACGGTTTTCGACCAGCCCGTCCTCAGTCACCATGACGACGAGGGCGCGCCCGGGGCCGAGCGGCACGAACTCTATATGCTTGAGCGGCCGCTCGGTCTTCGGTGCGAGAACGAGGCCGGTACAGCGCGACAGGCCGCTCAGCATCGTCGTCGCCTCCTCAAGCGCCTGCGAGACGCTCTTGCCGGCGGCGGCGCATTGGCTGTCGATGTTGCGCCGCTCGTCCTCCGACAGGCCGCCGACCTCCATCAGACCGTGCACGAAGAGGCGCAGCCCAGCATCGGTCGGCACCCGCCCGGCCGAGGTATGCGGCGCCATCAGCAGCCCGGCTTCCTCGAGGTCGGCCATGACATTGCGGATGGTCGCCGGCGACAGGTTATAGCCCAGCCGGCGCGACAACGTGCGCGAGCCGATTGGCTCGCCGGTCGCCACATAGGCGTCGACGATGTGGCGAAAGATCTCGCGGCTGCGCTCGTTGAGCTCGCTGATCAGCGGTTGCGGGGTCGTCTTCATGCCTGCTGAATCTCGGGTGCCCGTTGCGCGCGGGGTTCGCAAGCGTCGAGCGTTGTCGCAATGTAGGAACGCAGTGGCGGAGCGTCAACTCGCGCCAGGGTCGGGTGCTGCCGGGACGCTGCCAAACTGCCGCCCGGCTGGACGCGGCCGGTCCGGCGCACTAGGGTCTGGCTCCGACCTCCAATCCATGGTGCTGACATGCGACCTTCCGGCCGCGCCGATGATCAAATGCGTCCGGTCTCGCTCGAGCCGGGCTTCTCGAAATATGCCGAGGGCTCCTGCATGGCGCGCTTTGGCGATACCCATGTGCTCTGCACGGCGAGCGTCGAGGAGCGCGTCCCGCCCTTCTTGCGCAATACGGGGTCCGGCTGGGTCACCGCGGAATACGGCATGCTGCCGCGCGCCACCTCGACGCGCACCGATCGCGAGGCGTCGCGCGGCAAGCAAAGCGGCCGTACCCAGGAGATTCAACGCTTGATCGGCCGCTCGCTGCGTGCCGTCACCGATCTCAAGGCGCTCGGTGAGCGTCAGATCCGCATCGATTGCGACGTCCTCCAGGCCGATGGCGGTACCCGCACGGCGGCGATCACCGGCAGCTATGTTGCGTTGCATATAGCGCTGCAGAAGCTGGTCGCCGGCAAGCTCATCGCCGCGCTGCCGCTGACCGACGCCGTCGCCGCGGTATCCTGCGGCATCCATAACGGCGTTGCCGTGCTCGATCTCGACTATGTCGAGGATTCGGCGGCGCATGCCGATGGCAATTTCGTGCTGACCGGCACTGGCGGCATCGTCGAGGTCCAGGCCACCGCCGAGCAGAGCCCGTTCGACGAAACCCGCTTCGCCCGCATGCTCGAGCTCGCCCATAAGGGGATCGGCGAGCTGGTAAGGGCGCAGCGCATGGCGCTTGGCCTTGTCTGAGGCGCCCGGGCCTGAGGGGCCCGGCTTGCCTGGCCCCGCTCATCGCGCCTTCACCCGTGACCGCCTCGTCATCGCCACCCACAATCCCGGCAAGCTGCGCGAGATCGCCGCGCTGATCGCGCCGTTCGGCGCTACCGTGCTCGCCGCCGGGGCGCTCGGCCTCGCCGAGCCGGAGGAGACCGGCGCTACCTTCGAGGCCAATGCCGCGCTCAAAGCCCATGCTGCGGCGCAGGCGAGCGGCCTGCCGGCGCTGGCTGACGATTCCGGGCTGGTCGTCCCGGCGCTCGGCGGTGATCCCGGCATCTACTCGGCGCGCTGGGCGGGACCCGACAAGGATTTCTCCCTGGCCATGCGCCGCGTCGAGGCGGCGCTGGCTGGCAAGACCGACCGCCGCGCCTTCTTCGTCGCCGTGCTGGCCCTCGCCTGGCCGGATGGTCATCTCGAGGGATTCCGCGGCGAGGCGCACGGCACGCTCGTCTGGCCGCCGCGCGGCGAGCGCGGCTTCGGCTACGATCCCATGTTCCTTCCGGAGGGTGGCGTGCTTACATACGGCGAGATGGATCCCGACGAGAAACACCGCATCAGCCACCGCGCAATCGCCTTCCGCCAGCTGGTCGCTGCCTGTTTCGCCGCGCGGCGCGCGTGATGCGGCGCGCCGACGACATCGCTCTCGTCGCGCGCAAGGAAGACAAGGCCGCCCTCGAGCCCGCTCCCTTCGCGCTCTACATCCATTGGCCGTTCTGCAAGTCGAAATGCCCCTATTGCGACTTCAACAGCCATGTCCGGGCGTCGATCGACCAGGAGGCCTGGCGCCGTGCCTTGCTCGCCGAACTCGACCATTACGCCGGCGAGACGGCGGGCCGCACAATCTCGTCGATCTTCTTCGGCGGCGGCACGCCGTCCCTGATGGCTCCGGCGACGGCGGCGGCGCTGATCGATCGCGCCGCCGCGCGCTGGATGCTGGCAAGCGACGTCGAGATCACGCTCGAAGCCAACCCGACCTCGGTCGAGGCCGGCCGGCTCCAGGCGATCCGGGCGGCCGGCGTCAACCGGGTCTCGCACGGCGTGCAGTCGCTCGACCCGGCGGCGCTGCGTTTCCTCGGCCGCGCCCACGGCCGCGATGAGGCGATCGCCGCGATCGGCCTCGCCCGCGCGCATTTCCCGCGCTATTCGTTCGACCTGATCTATGCCTTGCCCGGCCAGACGGCGGAAGACTGGGCGGCGATGCTGGACGAGGCGCTGGCGCTGGCCGGCGGCCATCTCTCGGTCTATCAGCTGACCATCGAGCCCGGCACCGCCTTCCAC
>DATAQP010000377.1:0-7873 GCA_036264595.1 Allostellaceae bacterium | reverse complement strand
CCAAAGGAATTGCTCGGCTTCTACCGCGACATGCTGCTGATCCGGCGCTTTGAAGAGCGCGCCGGGCAGATGTACGGAATGGGGCTGATCGGCGGCTTTTGCCACCTCTATATCGGGCAGGAGGCGGTCGTCGTCGGCATGCAGGCGGCGCTCAAGGAAGGCGACAGCATCATAACCTCCTATCGCGATCACGGCCACATGCTGGCGACCGGCATGGATCCCAAGGGCGTCATGGCCGAGCTGACCGGCCGCCGCACGGGCTATTCGCACGGCAAGGGCGGCTCGATGCACATGTTCAGCCGCGAGAAGCATTTCTACGGCGGCCACGGCATCGTCGGCGCCCAGGTGCCGATCGGCACGGGGCTCGGCTTCGCCCATCGCTACAAAAACGACGGCAAGGTCAGCCTGACCTATCTCGGCGACGGCGCCATCAACCAGGGCCAGGTCTACGAGAGCTTCAACATGGCGGCGCTCTGGAAGCTGCCGGTCGTCTACATCATCGAGAACAACCGCTACAGCATGGGCACCTCGCTGGCCCGCCACTCGGCGAGCCACGATCTCTATGTCCGCGCCCAGCCCTACGGCATTCCCGGCATCCAGGTCGACGGCATGAACGTGCTCGCGGTCAAGGCCGCGGGCGATATCGCCGTCGAGCATGCGCGCTCCGGCGAGGGACCCTACGTCCTCGAGATGCTGACCTACCGCTATCGCGGCCATTCGATGTCCGATCCCGCCAAATACCGCTCCAAGGACGAGGTTAATCGCATGCGCGCCGAGCATGATTGCATCGACCAGGCGAAGAAGCGCCTGCTCGACGCCAACATGGCGGACGAGAACGCCCTCAAGGCGATCGACAAGGAGGTCAAGGACATCGTCGCGGCGGCCGCGCAATTCGCCCAGGACAGTCCCGAACCTGACCCGTCGAAGCTGTGGACCGACGTCCTCAAGGAAGCCTGACGCGCGCCAAGCGAGCAACGCAGCTTGATAAAGAGCACCTGGGGAGAAACATGCCCGTCGAGATCCTGATGCCAGCCCTGTCACCGACGATGACCGAGGGCAAGATCGCCAAATGGGTGAAAGCCGTCGGCGACAACGTGAAATCCGGCGACGTGCTCGCCGAGATCGAGACCGACAAGGCGACGATGGAGGTCGAGGCGGTCGACGAAGGCACCCTCGCCAAGATCATCGTCCCCGAGGGCAGCGATCACGTCGCCGTCAACACGCCGATCGCGCTGATCGCCGGCGAGGGCGAAAACGCCGCCGAGATCGGCAAGGTCGATGCCGCCCAGATCGCGCCGCCGAAATCGATCTCGCAGCAGGAGGCGCCGGTCGAGGAGGTCGCCAAGAGCAGGGCGCCAGCTCCGGTGGCCGCTCCGGTCGCGCCGCAGCCTATCGCCGCGCCGGCGGCTGAGCACGAATGGACCGGCAAGACCCAGCACATGACGGTGCGCGACGCGCTGCGCGACGCCATGGCTGAGGAGATGCGGCGCGACGAGAGCGTCTTCCTGATGGGCGAGGAGGTCGCCGAGTACCAGGGCGCCTACAAGGTCAGCCAGGGGCTGCTGCAGGAATTCGGCGCCCGCCGCGTCGTCGACACGCCGATCACCGAGCATGGCTTCACCGGGCTCGGCGTCGGCGCCGCCTTCGGCGGGCTCAAGCCGATCGTCGAGTTCATGACCTTCAAGTTCGCCATGCAGGCGATCGACCAGATCATCAACTCGGCGGCCAAGACGCTCTATATGTCGGGCGGCCAGATGGGTTGCCCGATCGTTTTCCGCGGGCCGAACGGCATCGCCTCGCGCGTCGCCGCGCAGCACTCGCAATGCTATGCCAGCTGGTACGCGCATGTTCCCGGTCTCAAGGTCGTCGCGCCCTATACCGGCGCCGACTTCAAGGGGCTGTTGAAATCGGCGATCCGCGATCCCAATCCCGTCATCTTCCTCGAGCACGAGCTCGTCTACGGCCAGAGCTTCGACGTCCCGGTCGAGGGCGATTTCACCGTGCCGATCGGCCGCGCCCGCATCGCGCGCGCCGGCACAGACGTTACCATCATCGCCTTCTCGCGCATGGTGCAGCTCGCCCTCGAGGCCGCAGAAAGCCTGGCCGCCGGGGGCATCTCGGCCGAAATCGTCGATCTGCGCACGCTGCGCCCGCTCGACATCGAGACGATCGTCGCCTCGGTCAAGAAGACCAACCGCGTCGTCTCGGTCGAGGAGGGCTGGGCGGTTGCCGGCATCGGCTCCGAGATCGCCGCGCTGGTCATGGAGCATGCTTTCGACTGGCTCGACGCGCCGCTGCAGCGCGTCGCCGGCAATGACGTGCCGCTGCCCTATGCCGCCAATCTCGAGCATCTCGCCGTCCCGCAGGCCGCCGACATCGTCGCCGCGGCCAAGGGCGTGACCTATCGGTGATCGTGCGCCCGCGCATCGAGCGATACGCTGCCAATCAGACAGGTTTCTAGGGGAAGACCTATGCCGATCGAGATCCTGATGCCTGCCCTCTCGCCCACCATGACCGAGGGCAATCTGGCGAAGTGGCACAAGAAGGAGGGGGACAAGGTCAAGTCCGGCGACGTGCTCGCCGAGATCGAGACCGACAAGGCGACGATGGAGGTCGAGGCGGTCGACGAGGGGACGCTCGGCAAGATCGTCGTTCCCGAGGGCGCCCAAGGGGTCAAGGTCAACGCCACCATCGCGCTGCTGCTCGAAGAGGGCGAGGATGCGAAGTCGCTCGCCGGCGCCGGGCAGGGGGCCGCGAAACCGGCGCCCGCCCCGGCCGCTGCAGCCGCGCAAGCAGCCCCGCCGGCACAGGCGGCGCCCGCCCCGGTCAACGCGAAGACGGCGGCCCCGCCGGCGCCTACCGCGCCGGCTCCGCTGGGCAATGGCGCCGCCTCCGACGATCGCCTGTTCGCCAGCCCGCTGGCCAAGCGCATGGCGGCGCAGGCCGGACTCGACCTCGCCCAGCTCAAGGGCTCGGGACCGCAGGGCCGCATCGTCAAATCCGACATCGAGGCGGCGCTCGCCAAGCCGGGCGCGCCGCGTCAGGCCGCTGCGCCCTCGGCTCCTACGCCAGCCCGGCCCGCCGCGCCGCAACCAGCCGCGCAACCCGCGGCGGCACCGCGCCCGGGCGCGCCCGCCTACGGCAAGGATCTCGTCGTCGCCCAGGCCGGCAACCTGCCCTACACGGAGATCCCGCATACCGGCATGCGGCGGACGATCGCCCGGCGGATGGTCGAATCGAAGCAGAACGTCCCGCATTTCAACCTGACGGTGGATTGCGAGATCGATGCGCTGCTCAAGATGCGCGCCGAGCTCAACGCCAAGTCGGACGCCTACAAGATTTCCGTCAACGACTTCGTCATTCGCGCCGCGTCGTTGACCATGCGCAAGGTGCCGCGCGCCAACGCCTCGTGGAGCGACGACGCGATCCTGCAATGGAACGCGGTCGATTGTGCCGTCGCGGTCGCGCTGCCTGACGGGCTCATCACGCCGATCATCAAGAACGCCGACCAGAAGGGCCTGGCGGCGATCGCCAACGAGATGAAGGATCTGGCGAGCCGCGCCAAGGCGGGCAAGCTCAAGCTCGAGGAGTTCCAGGGCGGTACCTTCTCGATCTCCAATCTCGGCATGTACGGGATCAAGGATTTCACCGCCGTGATCAACCCGCCGCACGGCGTCATCCTCGCCGTCGGCGCCGGCGAGCAGCGCGCCATCGTCAGGAGCGGCGCCCTCGCCATTTCCACGGTGATGAGCTGCACGCTCTCCTGCGATCACCGCGTCGTCGACGGCGCGGTCGGCGCGCAATGGATCGCCGCCTTCAAGACGATGATCGAAGATCCGCTGACGATGCTGCTGTAACTGGGCTGGTGTAGGAGAGAGCCGGAATGGCCGAAATATCCTTCGATCTCGTCGTCATCGGCAGCGGTCCCGGCGGCTATGTCGCGGCGATCCGTGCGGCGCAGCTCGGCATGAAAACGGCGGTCGTCGAGCGCGAGAATCTCGGCGGCATCTGCCTCAACTGGGGCTGCATCCCGACCAAGGCGCTGCTGCGCTCGTCGGAGATCAACCATCTGCTACACAATCTCGACCAGTTCGGCTTTTCGGCCAAGGATATCGCCTACGACGCCAAGAAGGTCGTCGCGCGCTCGCGCAAGGTAGCGAAGCAGCTCTCCAACGGCGTCGCCTTCCTCATGAAGAAGAACAAGATCACCGTCATCGACGGCGAGGCGAAGCTCACCGGCCGGGGCGGCATCTCGGTGAGCAGGGACGGCAAGAAGGTCGCCGACGTCACCGCCAAGCACATCATCATCGCCACCGGCGCGCGCGCCCGCGTACTGCCCGGCCTCGAGCCCGATGGCAAGCTCGTGTGGACCTACAGGGAGGCGATGGTGCCGCCCGAAATGCCGAATTCGGTGCTCGTCGTCGGCTCGGGCGCGATCGGCATCGAGTTTGCCAGCTTCTATCGCAACATGGGCGCCGAGGTGACGGTGGTCGAAGTGCTCGACCGCGTCGTCCCTGTCGAGGACGAGGAGATCTCGGCCTTCGCGCGCAAGGCGTTAGAGAAGCAGGGGATGAGGATCCACACCTCCGCGACGGTGAAGGCGCTGAAGCGCGCCGCCAATTCGGTGACGGCGACGATCGAGGCAGCGGGCAAGAGCTTCGAGGTCACCACCGAGCGCGTCGTTCTCGCCGTCGGCATCGTCGGCAATGTCGAGAATATCGGCCTGGACGGTACCAAGGTGCGCGTCGACAAGACGCATATTGTCGTCGATAAATGGTTGGCCACCGACGAGCCCGGCATCTACGCCATCGGCGACGTCGTCGGCCCGCCCTGGCTGGCGCACAAGGCGAGCCACGAGGGCGTCATCTGCGTCGAGAAGATCGCCGGGCTGCCTGGCGTCCATCCGCTCGAGATCGAGAACATTCCCGGCTGCACCTATTGCATGCCGCAGATCGCCAGCGTCGGCCTCACCGAGGCGAAGGCGAAGGCTGCCGGTCACGAGGTCCGCGTCGGCCATTTCCCCTATATCGGCAACGGCAAGGCGATCGCGCTCGGCGAGCCCGAAGGCATGATCAAGACGGTGTTCGACGCCAAGACCGGCGAGCTGCTCGGCGCCCACATGATCGGCGCCGAGGTCACCGAGCTGATCCAAGGCTACGCCATTGCCAAGACGCTCGAGACGACCGAGGCGGAGCTCATCGAGACGATCTTCCCGCACCCGACGCTCTCCGAGATGATGCACGAGTCGGTGCTTGACGCCTATAAGCGGGTCGTCCACATGTGAGGGGGCGCGGCGCTATCTATAACTCCCTCTCCCCTTGCGGGAGAGGGGTCGGGTGAGGGGGCTTACGCAGCGGCGCCATACCCCTCACCCTCCCGTTGCTCGCGCAACGGGCCCCTCCCTCTCCCGCAAGGGGAGAGGGGTTTAAAGGAGTTCCGGTCACGGCATCATGACACTCCAGCCGCCCCGTCACCCCGAGAAGGCGCACAAGCCGGATAACCCGATCCAGCGCAAGCCGGCCTGGATCCGCGTCAAGGCGCCGGTCTCGCGCGAGTATCACGAGACGCGCCAGCTCATCCGCGCGCAGAAGCTCAACACCGTCTGCGAGGAGGCGGCCTGCCCGAATATAGGCGAGTGCTGGAAGCAGAAGCACGTCACCGTGATGATCCTCGGCAGCGTCTGCACGCGCGCCTGCACCTTCTGCAACGTGGCGACCGGGCGGCCCGACCTCATCGATCCGCATGAGCCCGAGCGGGTCGCCGAGACGCTTGCCGGGCTCGGCCTCGCCCATGTCGTCGTCACCTCGGTCGATCGCGACGATCTCGACGATGGCGGCGCCGCGCATTTCGCCCGTACGATCCGGGCGATCCGCGCGCGCTCGCCTGCTACCACGATCGAGGTGCTGACGCCCGATTTCCTCAAGAAGGATGGCGCGATCGAGCAGGTCGTCGAGGCGCGACCCGATGTCTACAACCACAATCTCGAAACGGTGCCGAGGCTCTATGCCGGCGTGCGGCCAGGTGCGCGCTATTTCCACTCGCTGCGGCTGCTCGACCGGGTCAAGCAGCTCGACCCCGCGATGTTCACCAAATCGGGGATCATGGTCGGGCTCGGCGAGGACAAGACCGAGGTGCTGCAGGTGATGGACGATCTGCGCTCGGCCGATGTCGATTTCCTCACCATCGGCCAGTATCTCCAGCCGACGCCGAAGCACCATGCGATCGATCGCTTCGTCACCCCCGACGAGTTCGAATCCTATCGCCGCAACGCGCTCGGCAAGGGGTTCCTGATGGTGGCGTCGTCGCCGATGACGCGCTCCTCCTACCATGCGGGTGACGATTTTGCCGCCTTGCGCGCGGCGCGCGAAGCCAAGCTCGCCGCCACGGCCTAGGCGGGACGCCGCATGCCGACTCATGCGGAGCAGCGCATACTTCCCTATACGGCGGAGCAGCTTTTCGATCTCGTCGCCGATGTCGAGCGCTATCCCGAGTTCCTGCCCTGGTGCGTCGGCGCGCGAATCCGCGAGCGGCGCGCCGACCTTGTCGTCGCCGATCTGCTGATCGGGTTTCGCATGTTCCGCGAGCGCTTCACCTCCAAGGTGACGCTGGCACGGCCGGGCCGCATCGACGTCGCCTATTCCGAAGGGCCGTTCCGCTATCTCGATAATCACTGGATCTTCGAGCCGGTCGAGGGCGGTTGTCGCATCGATTTCTTCGTCGATTTCGAATTCCACTCGGCGATCCTGCAGAAGCTCATCGGCGTCCTCTTCAACGAGGCCGTGCGCCGCATGGTCGCCGCCTTCGAGACAAGGGCACGGCAGCTCTATGGCTCACCCGCCACCGTCCCGGGCCGGCCGCAGCCTGGCGTCACCTAAAGTTGGCCGTCTTTTCGCTCAGATCGTCTGGTTGCTCGCGGCGGCGAGCAGCAGCTCGAGCGCATGCAGTGCCGCGTCGTGGCGGATCGTCGCGCGGTCGCCGGCATAGATGTGGCGCTCGGTGCGGCAGGTGCCGTGGCGGCGGGCGATGCCGAAATAGACCAGCCCGACCGGCTTGGTCGTAGTCGCGCCGCCCGGCCCGGCGATGCCGGTGATCGAGACGGCAATGTCCACCGGCGCATGCGCGAGGGCGCCCAGCACCATCGCCTCGGCGACCTCGGGGCTGACCGCGCCATGCGCCAGGATCATCTGCGCCGGTACGCCGAGCATCTCCATCTTGGCCGCGTTCGAATAGGTGACGAAGCCGCGCTCGACGACCTCCGACGAGCCGGCGATGTCGGTGAGCGCGGCGGCGACCATGCCGCCGGTGCAGGATTCGGCGGTTGCCAGTTTGAGGCGGCCGGCGCGGCAGGCAGCCACCACCTCGTCGGCTTTCGCCGTCAATGTCGCGTCAGACAAGGCCGAACCTCACGAGCAGGAAGAGCGCCAGCCCGGCATAGAGCGCGGCGAAGATGTCGTCGAGCATGATGCCGAGACCGCCATGCACCTCGCGGTCCGCCCAGTTCGCCGGAAACGGCTTGACGATGTCGGCGATGCGGAAGAGGACGAAGCCGGCGGCATAGGCAACGGCGCCGACCGGCGCGACGGCGAGGACGAGAAACTGCGCGGCGACCTCGTCGATGACGATGAAGCCGGGATCGCGCACGTCGCCGGCACGGCTTGCCGTGTCGGCCGCCCAGCAGCCGACGACGAAGACGATCGCCGCGGAGATGACGAGGCCGAGCCCGCCGAATTCGCTGCCGATATACCAGGCGAAGGGGAGAGCGGCGAGCGAACCCCAGGTGCCCGGGATCTTCGGCAGCAGCCCGGCGCCGAACCAGGTCGACAGCAGCATGGCGGGGTGATGGAAGGGAAGGCCGGCGGGGCGCGTGAGCAAG
>DATAQP010000324.1:0-6040 GCA_036264595.1 Allostellaceae bacterium | reverse complement strand
CGGCCGTCCATCAGGTCGAGCGTCGCGAGGTCGTAGGGATTCTGCGGCGAGACATAGGGCGCGAAGACGGCGACCAGCAGGATCAGCACGAAGACGACCAGCCCGGCCATGGCGATGCGCGATTCGGCGAAATCGAGAAGGAAGCGCTTGAGCGGCGTCTCGGCCGGCGGCGGCGCCTTCTCGGCGAGGGCGATGGTGGGATCGAGCGCGGTCATGGGGAGGCTATCGCTTGGAACGTTCGTCTCGTCGTTCCGGCTTGCACGCTGGGGCCGTATCCTTCGACTACGCCCTTGCGGGCTCCGCTCAGGATGAGGGGTGTGCTGGGATATAGCGGTGAAGACAGATGGAAGGTTCCCCTCGTCCTGAGCGGTGCTGCGAAGCTCTCGGCGGAGCGCAGCTCCGCCTGTCGCTGGCAGCGGGACCTTCGGTCCCGCGAGAAGCAGCGTAGTCGAAGGATCAGGTCCGAGATCTGCCGCCACGTCATGTCGCCGCCTCGCCGAACCGTACGCGCGGGTCGAGGACGGAATAGAGGATGTCGACGGTGAGGTTGATGACGACGAACATCATCACGGTGAAGAGCAGATAGGCGACGATGACAGGCCGGTCGAGCAGGCCGATCGACGAGATGATCAGCCTTCCGATGCCGGGCCAGGCGAAGATCGTCTCGGTGACGACGGCGAAGGCGATGACGGAGCCGAATTCGAGGCCGATCACGGTGACGATCGGGATCATGATGTTCTTCAGCACATGGACGAGGACGATGCGGCGCGGCGACAAGCCCTTGGCGCGGGCGAACTTGATGTAGTCGAGCGGCAGGACCTCGCGCGTGCCGGCGCGGGTCAGGCGGATGACCAGCGCCATCTTGAAGAGCGCGAGGTTGAGCGCCGGCAAGAGGATGTGGCGGAGCCCGTCGAGCGTCAGCAGGCTGGTCTCGATCCCGAGCACGCGCACGGTGGCGCCCCGGCCGGTCGAGGGCAGCCAGCCGAGCTCGACGGCGAAGACCATGATGAGGACGAGGCCGACCCAGAAGGTCGGCAGGCTGAAGCCGAGGATCGAGCCGGCGGTGATCAGCTTGCCGCCGAAACTATGTGGCTTGAGTCCGGCATAGAGGCCGCACGGTATGCCGATGAGGATAGCGAGGACGCTGGCGGCGATGGCGAGCTCGAGCGTCGCCGGCAGCCGCTCCATGATCAGCTGCAACGCCGGCTGATTGAAGACGAAGGAGCGGCCGAGATCGCCATGGAAGGCGTTGCCGAGGAAGATGAGATATTGCAGCCAGAGCGGCTTGTCGAGGCCGAGCGCCGCCGTCGCCCGCGCCATCTCGGCCTGGTCGGCCTGCGGGTTGACCAGTATGTCGATCGGATTGCCGATGGCGAAGACGCCGACGAAGACGAGCAGCGACATGACGAGGAGCACGACGACGCTCTGCATCAGGCGGCGGATGACGAAGACGGTCATGGGTCGCGGAAGGCCTCCCGTTTCTGCCGCCGGTGCGGCTCCGGCGCACCCGGAATTTCGACCGGGTGCGACAAGGTACGCCGCGCCGTGCGAGGCGGCAATCCGCTTGGCCGCCGGCTACGCGACGACGGCGGCACGGCCGCGCCCGCGCCGCCGTCAGGCGGCGCGTGCAGCGGAGCAGCGATCGCGCCACATCCGGCGATAGGCGGCTTCGAGATTTCGCGCGAAACGCGGCGCGTCGCAGAGCGGCGAGGCGGCCAGGCGGTCGCGCAGCCCGGCGCGCAAGGCGGCGAGACCTGAGCGATCCCGGGCGAGAGCGCTTGCCCGCGCGACGTAACCGGCGACGCTGCCGGCGACCAGTTCGGGCAGGCCGGCGGTCGTCAGGATGCTGTCGCCGACGCGGGCGGTGAAGCGGTCGCCGCGCAGGCTGATGACAGGGACGCCCATCCACAACGCTTCGATCGTGGTGGTGCCGCCGCCATAGGGGAACGGGTCGAGGGCGATGTCGACATCGCCATAGGCGGCAAGAAGCGCAGCGCGCGGTGCGCCGCCGGCGCAGCAGATGCGCTCGCCCGCGATGCCGTGCGCGGCGAATTGCTCGGCGAGGGCGCGGCCGAGCGCCGGATCATCGAGCTGCCTTGTCTTGAGCAGCAACCGGCTGTCGGGAACCGCCGCGAGAATGGCGCTCCAGGCCGCGACCACCGCCGGGTTGATCTTCAGGATGTTGTTGAAGCAGCCGAAGGTGACGGGCCGCTCGACAGTTTGCGTCTGCGCGGCCGGCCGAATGTCAGGCGGCGGCGTGAAGCAGAGATAGCTGTCGGGCAGGCGGCAGATGGCTTCGCTGTAGAACCCCTCCTCGCCGGGCGGGATGGCGAAGCGATCGGCGATGATGTAGTCGATCTCGGCGAGGCCGGTCGTGCCGAAATAACCGAGCCAGCTGCATTGCACCGGGGCCGGCCTGTCGGCGAAGACCGCCAGGCGGTTGCCCGCTGTATGGCCGGAAAGGTCGACGAGAATGTCGATGCCATCCTGGCGGATGGCGGTGGCGATGGACTCGTCGCCGTGGCCGTGGATCGGCCGCCAATGATCGACGCTGCGGCGCAGCCGCGCCGAGGTCGCATCCTCGTCGCGCCGATTGCTGTAGCAGGTGATCTCGAACATCGCGCGATCGGCAGCGGCGAGAACGCTCTCGAGGAAATAGGCGACCGGATGATCGCCGAGATCGGCCGAGATGTAGCCGATACGCAGACGCCGCTCCGGGTCCGCGGCGCCCCGCCAGGCGGAGCGGCCGTGGCGCGGCACCAGCCGTCCCCAGGCTTGCGCCGCCGCAGCGATGGTCGCGTTGGTCGCCTCGGGCAGGTAGTTGAGGCTTGGGACGAAATTGGCGTGCAGGGCGAGGTTCTCCGGCGCCAGCGCGAGGGCGCGTCGGTAGTGCTCGACCGCCGGCACGAGGCTGCCCTTCAGCAGCAGCGCGCTGCCGAGATTGACATGCGCCTCGGCGCAGGCGGGATCGATCTGCAGGGCACGTCGGAAATGCGCGATCGCCGCATCGGCCTGGCCGAGCCGGCCGAAATTGGCGCCGAGCAGGAGCTGGGCCGCGAGCAGCTTCGGCTTCAGCCGCAGAACGCGCTGCAACGCCGACACCGCCTCATCCGTCCGGCCGAGAGCCGTGAGCGCCTGGGCCAGCTGCAACGAGAGACCGGCATCGTCCTTCTTGCGCTCCGCCGCCTTGCCGAGACACGCAGCGGCAAGCTCATGATTGCCCGCCCGCAGCGCGATGCCGCCGAGCGCGCGCAAGGCAGGCTGATGCGTGGGCTGCACGGCGAGAATGGTCTGATAGAAGCGGGCGGCCTCGTCCGAGCGCCCTTCCGCGCGGAGACGCGCGGCATGACGCAGCGCGTCGCCGATCGCCTTGGCCGTGGCTGCGTTGCTCATCCTGTGCCGACCATCCGTCGCCGCGTCACCCGGCCGCCGCCGGGTCTTCGCGGAGCGACGATGCGATATTCGTGCCAGAGTCGTGGACCAAGGTCGGGGCCAGGGGGAATCCGGTTGTGGGGGCGACACGGCGTGGCAAACCCTGCCCGACCGGGCAAGTTCTGCCGGGCGCAACCTGACCCGAAAGAGCGCCGTCGGCCGCCCCGGTTCCGCCATGTTTCCTTCTATAATTGCCGCATCGCAAGGGAGTTGCACGGAATGAGGCCGACATGATCGGGATCGCCGCCCGTCCGATCCTCGCCGCCTGTTTTTCCGGGCTCGCCATCGCGGCGCTACCCGCCGGGGCGCGCGCCGACGACAAGTCGCATGTCACCATCCTGGAAGAGAACGATTCGCTCTATTTCAACACCGACAAGCACTACACGCAGGGTCTGCGGCTCTCCTATCTCGGCCCCGACGTCAAGCCCGACAGTTTCTGGAGCGGCGCCTTCGGCCTGTTCGGCTGGGCGGCGCCGCATGTTCTCGACAGCACGACCGATCAGTCGCGGCATTACGCGCTCGAATTCGGCCAGAGCCTCTTCACCCCCGAGAACAAGACCCTGCGCCCGCCCGATCCCCGCGACCGGCCCTATGCCGGATGGATCTATGTCGGGGCGAGCCTGCTGCAGGAAACCGACAAGAGCATGCTGGAGAATCTCGAGCTGCAGCTCGGCGCCGTCGGCCCCGTCGCGCTCGGCAAGCAGACGCAGAACACCTTCCACCAACTGATCGGCCAGGACAAGGCGCAGGGCTGGAGCTCGCAGCTGCAGAACGAGCCCGGGATCAACCTCTCCTATGAGCGCAAATGGCGCCTCGGACTCTTCGGCAGCCGCATCGACGGCGCCGACATCATCCCCGAGGCGGGCGCCACGGTCGGCAATGTCTTCACCTATGGCGAGGCCGCCGGCCTGCTGCGCATCGGCCACAACCTCCAGGCCGATTACGGCGGGGTGCGTGTCCGCCCGTCGCTCTCCGGCACCGACTATTTCAACAGCGACAACATGGCGAGCGATTACGGCTATTACTTCTATGCCGGAACGCAAGGCCGCGTCGTCGGCCAGAACATCTTCCTCGACGGCAATACGTTCCGCACCAGCCGCTCCGTCACCAAGAAGCCGCTTGTCGCCGACCTCCAGGCCGGATTCGCCTTCTTCACCGCGAGCGCCTGGCGCGTCGATTTCAGCGTCGCCCGCCGTACCGAGGAGTTCCAGGGTCAGCGGACACCCGACGTGATCGGCACCGCGGCACTGTCCTTCGCCTGGTGACGAGGGCTTAGGCGGGACCGGCCATCTCGCGGGTCTCGCGGAAGCGTATATCCGGCCAGTCCTTCATCATCGTGCGCAGCTCCCAGGCGTTGCGCGCGAGAAAGACCGGGGCGTTGTCGTGGTCGTCGGCGAGCACCGAGCGGTTGCTCTCGACGAATTTCTTCAAGAGCAGAGGATCGTCGGCCTCGACCCAGCGCGCCGTCTCGTAGGGCGCCGGCTCGAAGCGGATGCCGAGCTCGTACTCGGTCTTGATGCGCGCCGCCAGCACGTCGAGCTGCAGCGCGCCGACGACGCCGACGATCCAGTCGCCGCCGACCAGCGGCTTGAAGATCCGCGTCACGCCCTCCTCGGCGAGCTGCTCCAAGGCCTTCCTGAGATGCTTCGACTTCATCGGATCGTCGAGGCGCACGCGGCGCAGGATCTCGGGAGCGAAATTGGGGATGCCGGTGACGCGCAGCGCCTCGCCCTCGCTCAGCGTGTCGCCGATCCTCAGCGTGCCGTGGTTGGGAATGCCGATGATGTCGCCCGGCCAGGCCTCCTCGGCGAGGTTGCGGTCGCGCGCCAGGAAGAAGACCGGGTTGCTGACCGCCATCATGCGGCCGGAGCGGCTGTGCTTCAGCTTCATGCCGCGGCGGAAGCGGCCCGAGCAGAGGCGCAGGAAGGCCACGCGGTCGCGATGCTGCGGGTCGATATTGGCCTGCACCTTGAAGACGAAGCCGGTGACCTTGCTCTCGTCGGGCAGGATCGGCCGCGGCTCGGCGGGCTGCGGGCGCGGCGGCGGGGCAATGGCGGCGATGCCGCGCAAAAGCTCGCGGACGCCGAAATTGTTGAGCGCGCTGCCGAAGAAGACCGGCGTCAGATGTCCGGCGCGGTAAGAGGCGAGATCGAATTCCGGGCAGAGGCCGCGCACCATCTCGACCTCCTCGCGCAATTTGGCGATCGCCGCTTCCGGCAGATGCTCGGCGAGCTTGGGATCGTCGAGACCGGAGCAGCGCACCGGCTCGGTCTCGCGCGCGCCGTCGCGGCGGTCGAAGAGCAGCAGCGCGTCGGCAATGAGGTCATAGGTGCCGAGGAAATCGCGCCCCATGCCGATCGGCCAGCTCGCCGGCGTGACGTCGAGCGCCAGCGTCTGCTCGATATCGTCGAGCAGGTCGAAGGGATCGCGTGATTCGCGGTCGAGCTTGTTGACGAAGGTGATGATAGGCACGTCGCGCAGGCGGCAGACCTCGAAGAGCTTCTTGGTCTGCTCCTCGATGCCCTTGGCGGCGTCGAGCACCATGATGGCGCTGTCGACGGCGGTCAGCGTGCGATAGGTGTCCTCGCTGAAATCCTGGTGGCCGGGC
>DATAQP010000282.1:0-2452 GCA_036264595.1 Allostellaceae bacterium | reverse complement strand
ACCGCCGACGGCCTAAACACCTCCAAGATGAACGCCCTCAAACATAGCCTGACATCCGCCCAAATCGTCCTCAGCGATGAGCGGGCGACAGATTTTAAGAAATCGCATCAAGCATATCTCGTCAACCAAGGCGGACAGTGTAATCTCCTCAGGTAGTCGATAGCGTCGAAAGCCCGAGGGCAGGGCAGGAACGAGCCATTTCGCGAGAAATGTTGAGGTGGAGACCGGATTGAAGGATTTCATTGCCGGGGAGCTGCGCAAGAGCGCTGCGGTCATCAACGCGATCGCCGCCGATGCCGATCTCGCGCGCACGATCGAGACGGTGGCGCGGCTCTGCGTCGCGGCGTTGCGCGGCGGCAACAAGATCCTGCTCGCCGGCAACGGCGGCAGCGCCGCCGATGCCCAGCACCTCGCCGCCGAGTTCGTCAGCCGCTTCTATTTCGATCGCCCCGGCCTGGCCGCCATCGCGCTGACGACCGACACCTCCGCCTTGACGGCGATCGGCAACGATTACGGCTTCGAGAAGCTGTTCTCGCGCCAGGTCGATGCGCTCGGCCGCTCGGGCGATGTCTTTATCGGCCTCTCGACCTCGGGAAACTCGCCGAACGTGCTGGGCGCCCTCGCCGAATGCCGCGCCAGGCGCATCGTCACGGTCGGGCTGACCAGCCAGACGGGCGGCAAGATGGCGGCGCTGTGCGATCATCTGCTCCGCATGCCGTCGGGCGAGACGCCGAAGATCCAGGAGGGCCACATCATCGTCGGCCACATCATCTGCGCCCTGGTCGAACGTGAGATGTTCCCCCGGTCAAGTTGACGCGATTGTTGGCGGAATGACGACTGGCGAGCTATTATGGGTCCAGAGAATCAATTGTGCGCCAGCTCACCTGAAGACCAGGGTTACCGCCAGAATTGAGTCGCTGATGCAAGTCTTTGATACGGTACTCTCCGAGGTCGTGATCGCCGCGCCCGAGTACGTCGGCGCAACCCGTGGCCTTGTCGCCGGTGGGCGGAACGCGCGCGCCTTCGTCGCAGTCGGGCCTTTGGCGTACCGCGCATGACCATCGTCGTTACTGGCGGCGCCGGCTTCATCGGCTCCGCGCTCGTGCGTGCCCTCGTCGCCGCCGGCGAACGCGTCGTCACCGTCGACAAGCTGACCTATGCCGGCAATCTCGACAATCTCACGCCGGTTGCCGGCAGCAACAGCCATGTCTTCGTCCAGGCGGATATCTGCGACCGCGCGGCGATCCACGCCGTCTTTGCCGATCATCGGCCGCGAGCGGTCTATCACCTCGCCGCCGAGAGCCATGTCGATCGCTCGATCGACGGTCCTGCGGCCTTCGTCGAGACCAACGTGCTCGGCACCATGACTATGCTCGAGCAGGCGCTGCAATACTGGCGCGGGCTCGATGCCGCGGCGCGCGACGCTTTCCGCTTCCTGCACGTCTCGACCGACGAGGTCTATGGCGAGCTCGGCGCGAGCGGCCTCTTCCGCGAGGACAGCCCCTATCGGCCGAACTCGCCCTATTCGGCGAGCAAGGCCGGTTCCGATCATCTCGCACGGGCTTGGCACCGAACCTACGGCTTTCCGACCTTGGTCTCGAACTGCTCGAACAATTACGGGCCCTACCAGTTTCCCGAGAAGCTCATTCCGCTGGTGACGCTCAACGCGCTGGCGGGAAAGCCGCTGCCTGTCTACGGCGCCGGCGCCAATGTGCGCGACTGGCTGCATGTCGACGACCATGTCTCGGCCCTGCGCCGTATCGTCGGCGCCGGACGGATCGGCGAGACCTACCTCATCGGAGCGCGCGCCGAGCGGCAGAACATCACGATGGTGCGCGCGATCTGCCTTCTGTGCGACGAGCGCCGCCCCGATGCCGCGCCGCATGACCGGCTCATCACCTTCGTCAGCGACCGGCCCGGGCACGATGCACGCTACGCCATCGATCCGAGCAAGCTCGAGAGCGAGCTCGGCTGGCGGCCGGCCTACGATTTCGCGCGCGCCCTCGCGGCGACGGTCGATTGGTACATCGCGAACCAAGAATGGTGCCGCCGTGCGACGGACAAGTACCAGCAGCAACGGCTCGGTCTCGGTCGCGGCGGCGGCGCCCGCAACGCCGAAAAGGAGATGGAATGAGGGGCATTATCCTCGCCGGCGGAACCGGCAGCCGGCTCTGGCCAATCACAAGGGTGGTCAGCAAGCAGCTGCTGCCCGTGCACGACAAGCCGATGATCTACTATCCGATGACCACGCTCATGCTGGCCGAGATCCGCGAGATCCTGATCATCACCACACCCCATGAGGCGCCGCAGTTTCAGGCGCTGCTCGGCGACGGCTCCGCCTGGGGGCTCGACCTACGCTATGCCGTCCAGCCGAGCCCAGACGGGCTCGCCCAGGCGTTACTGATCGGCCGCGACTTCATCGCCGGGCACCGCTCGGCCCTGGTGCTCGGCG
>DATAQP010000234.1:0-2752 GCA_036264595.1 Allostellaceae bacterium | reverse complement strand
ATGACGCCAGATTACGCCACGGCGACGGCTGGGACCAGTACCAACAGAGCAATTGAACGGGCTCGCGGTCTCCCCTAAGCTTACCCGGTGGAACGGAAGGCGCGCCACGATCCGCCCGCCAGGCTGAGCCGCGACATCGCTGTCGCCCTCGCTGCGAAGCTGGTTGCCCTCGCCCTGCTCTACGCATTGTTCTTCGGACCGACGCAACGTGTCACGCTCGATGCCGCAAGTATCGAGGCACGGCTGACCGGCGTTCTGCAGAGCGGAGTGAAACGATGATCGATTTCGACGTCGTCCAGCTGTCGCGCCTGCAATTCGCGGTCACCGCGCTCTATCACTTCCTCTTCATCCCGCTGACGCTCGGCCTGTCGCTGCTGCTCGCCATCATGGAGAGCGTCTACGTCATGACCGGGCGCCGCATCTGGCGCGCGATGACGCAGTTCTGGGGCACGCTGTTCGGCATCAATTTCGCCATGGGCGTCGCCACCGGCATCACCATGGAATTCCAGTTCGGCACCAACTGGGCCTATTACTCACATTACGTCGGCGACATATTCGGGGCGCCGCTGGCTATCGAGGGGCTGATGGCATTCTTCCTCGAAGCCACCTTCGTCGGCCTCTTCTTCTTCGGCTGGGATCGGCTGTCACGCGTCGGTCATCTCATCGTCACCTGGCTGGTCGCGCTCGGGGCGAATTTCTCGGCGCTCTGGATCCTCATCGCCAACGGTTGGATGCAGCTTCCGGTCGGCGCGCGCTTCAATCTCGAGACGATGCGGATGGAGCTGACCTCGTTCTACGAGCTGCTGTTCAACCCGGTCGCCCAGGCGAAATTCGTCCACACGGTCAGCGCCGGCTACGTCACGGGCTCGGTCTTCGTGCTGGCGATCAGCGCGTTCTATCTGCTGCACGGGCGCCATGTCGGCCTCGCCAAGCGTTCGCTGACCGTCGCCGCCAGCTTCGGCCTCGCCTCGGCGCTCTCCGTCGTCGTGCTCGGCGACGAGAGCGGCTACACGGCGAGCCAGAACCAGAAGATGAAGCTCGCCGCCATCGAGGCGATGTGGGAGACCGAGCCGCCGCCGGCGAGCCTGACTCTGGTCGGACTGCCCGACGCCACCGGACGCGAGGTCCGCTATGCCATCAAGGTGCCCTGGGTGCTCGGCCTCATCGCCACGCGCTCGTTCGACGAGCCGGTCATCGGCATCGCCGACCTGCTGAAGCGCGGCGAGGAGCGCATGCGCAGCGGCCTCGTCGCCTATCGCGCGCTGCAAACCCTCGAGAAGGACAGGGGCGATGCGGCGGCGCGCACCGATTTCGACGCGCATGCCCAGGATCTCGGCTACGCCCTGCTGCTCAAGCGCCGCGTCGCGCAGCCCCAAGACGCCAACGATGCGCAGATCACCGAGGCGGCCAACGATCTCATTCCCGACGTCCCGGTGATGTTCTGGTCGTTCCGCCTGATGGCCGGGCTCGGCTTCTATTTCATCGCCCTCTTCGCGCTCGCCTTCACGCTCGCCTCGCTGCGGCGGTTGCAGCAAAGCTGGTTCCTCCGCCTTGCCTTGCTCAGCCTGCCGCTGCCATGGATCGCAGCGGAGGTTGGCTGGGTCGTCGCGGAATACGGAAGGCAGCCCTGGGTGGTCGACGGCGTGCTGCCAACCTTCCTCGGCGTCTCGTCGCGCGGCGCCGGCAATGTCTGGCTGTCGCTCGCCGGCTTCATCCTCTTCTACAGCGCGCTCGCCATCGTCGACGTCGCGCTGCTGCTCAAATACGTCCGCCTCGGGCCGCGGAGCGAGGCCACCGAGCGCCCGCAGGAGCATGCGGTATGATCCCTGATTACGAGATTCTGCGCTTCATCTGGTGGGCGCTGCTCGGCATCCTGCTGATCGGCTTCGCCGTCACCGACGGCTACGATCTCGGCACCGGCATGCTGCTGCGCTACGCGGCGCGCAGCGATAACGAGCGCAGGCAGGTGCTGGAGAGCATCGAGCCACACTGGGAAGGCCATCAGGTCTGGCTGATCGTCGGCGCCGGCGTCTCCTTCGCGGCGTGGCCGCTGCTCTATGCGACGGCGTTCTCCGGTTTCTATCTCGCCATGTTCATCGTCCTCGCCGCACTCATCCTGCGCCCGGTCGGCTTCAACTTCCGCAACAAGATGCCGGACAAGGGCTGGCGCAACGGCTGGGACTGGGCGCTCTTCATCGGCGGCTTCGTGCCGGCGCTGATCTTCGGCGTCGCCTTCGGCAATCTCCTGCAGGGCGTACCCTTCCATCTCGATGCCGATCTGCGGCCGGTCTACGAGGGCGGCTTCTTCGGCCTGCTCAATCCCTTCGCCCTGCTCTGCGGCCTCACCAGCGTCGCCATGCTCGTCATGCATGGCGGCACCTGGATCAGCCTCAAGACCGATGGCGCGGTCGCCGCGCGCGGCCGCCATGCCGGGATGATCGCCGCCGCCGCGCTCATCCTCCTCTTCGCCCTCGCCGGGCTCTATGTGGCGCGCTTCCTGCCCGGCTATGCGATCACCGGCGACATGGCCCATGGCGGGCCCTCGAACCCGTTGCTCAAGCAGGCGGCAACCGAAAGCGGCGCGTGGCTGCGCAATTACGGCATCCATCGCTGGCTGCTCGCCGCGCCCCTAATTGGCTTCGCCGGCGCGCTCGGCGCGCTGCTGCTCAAATACGTCCGCCTCGGGCCGCGGAGCGAGGCCACCGAGCGCCCGCAGGAGCATGCGGTATGATCCCTGATTACGAGATTCTGC